>NZ_JBFJMY010000241.1:0-6437 GCF_041633695.1 Hydrogenophaga sp. | reverse complement strand
TCACCGACCCGCTGCCCTCCAAGACCGCGCTGGTGCCGCAAAAGCTGTCGCAGTTGCGCTGGCTGGGCATCAGCAAGACCAGCCTGAAAACCCTGGAGCCCTACGTGACGGTCTTGCCCGAACGCACCAAGCTCAACCTGAACACGGCCGACGCGCTGGCCATCATGGTCAGCGTGCCGGGTATGGACATGTCACAGGCGCGTCAAATGGTGACCGAGCGCGAGCGCAACCCCTTCAAAAGCCTGTCCGACGCGGGCCAGGTGATTCCGGCGGTCAAAGACCTGATCAACGACCAGCAACACGAGGTGCGCAGCCGCTACTTTGAGGTGCGCGGGCGCCTGCGGCTGGACGACGCGGTGATCGAAGAACGTTCCGTGGTGGTGCGCAACAACCTCGATGTCAGCACCGTCTGGCGCGAACGGGGAGCCCTGCCCTGAGCCTCCCTGTCAGAAGGGAAACCGCCCGCGCCACCCACAGGCTATCTAGAATGGGCGGGTCGTGCCCCTACGCAGCCCACCACGACGACCACCTCCATCCACACCCGCCCCCAACGCCCACGTGCTGATCCTCACCCCTCCGGAATTTTCCACCTCGAGTCCCGCGGATGCGACCGCCAGCCTCAGTTGGGTCCGTTCTCCGAACGGACTGCAAGCGAGCGAACACGGCCAGTGTGCGGTGTCGCTGCTACCGCGCGACGACGACGTGGTGCTGGTGCTGCCGCCGCGCGCCGTGTCCTGGCACCGCCTCACCCTGCCCAAGGTCGCCAGCGCGCGCCTGCGTGCGGTGCTCGACGGCATGCTGGAAGACCGCGTCCTGGCCGACTGCGCCGAGCTGCACTTTGCGCTGCAGCCGGGCGGACGCTCCGGCCAGACGGCCTGGATCGCCGCCTGCGACAAGGCCTGGCTGCGCAACTGGTTGCAGGTGCTGGAGACCGCGGGCCGACCCGTTTCGCGCATCGTGCCCGCCATCTGGCCGCTGATGCAGACCGAGCCGCTGACCGACACCACACCACTGGAATCCTTGCACTGGGCCCACGAAGCGTCGGACCAGGCCTGGCTGGCCACCGCCAGCGTCTTCGGCGTCAGCCTCACCCCCTTGCGCGAAAACGTGAGCAGCCGCAGCGGCGAATCCACCCTGTCTTCGCTGCTGCCCACCGCGTCTGGCGCGCTGCCGAGCCGTGCCATTGCGCCGGTGGTAGCCGCTGCGGGCGGCGCCGACCGTTACCTGGCCGACCCCAGCGTGGTCGCGCTGGCCGAACACGCCTTGAATGAAAACTTCGAGCCCTTGCCCTTGGCCGACTGGTTGCTGCGCTGCGCCCAATCGGACTGGAACCTGGCCCAGTTCGACTTCAGCCTGTCTTCGGGCGCACGGCGCGGGCAACGCTGGCGGCAGCTGTTTCGCCAACTGCGCAGCGCACCCGCCTGGCGCCCCGCGCGCTGGGGGCTGACCGCGCTGGTGGCCGTCCAACTGGCTGGCCTGAACGCCGCCGCCTGGCACGAGCGCGGCGCATTGAAAGCCAAGGAGCAGGCGATCCAGCAAACCCTGCGCCAGAGTTTTCCGCAAATCACCCTGGTGCTGGATGCGCCGGTGCAAATGCAACGCGAACTGGCCCGCATGCAAAAAGCCGGTGGCGCGCTCACCGCGAGCGACCTCGAGACCATGCTCGCCGCCCTGGACCGCGCCCCGGACGCACCGGTGGCGCCCGGGTCCATCCAGTTCAGCACCGGTGAAGGCCGCTTCAAAGGCTGGCCACCCGGCGACACCGGACTCCAGACCCTGCAACAAGCCTTGCAAAACAAGGGCTGGCAAGCGCAGCTGGAAGGCGAGCAACTCAGCTTGCGACCGGGTTCGCTATGAAAACACCGCCCATGAAAACCCGTTTCACCGCACCCTTGTCGGCGGCATTTGAACGCCTGTCGCCACGCGAACAGCGCGCCACCCGGCTTGCCCTGTGGGTGGTCGGTCTGGGTCTGCTCTGGTGGTGGTTGGTGGCCCCCGCCCTGGGCACGCTGCGCCAGGCGCCCGAGCGGCATGCCAAGCTCGACAGCCAGCTCAGCCAGATGCGGCGTCTGGCCGCCACCGCCGATGCCCTGCGCGGTGAAAACACCACCCAGCCCCCCAGCCGCGACGAGGCGCTGCGCGCGCTGGAGCAGGCCACCACCGCGCTCGGGGCTACAGCCCAGCTGACGGTGCTGGGCGACCGCGCCACACTCACGCTCAAAGGCACTGCCCCCGAGGCGCTGGCCCAATGGTTGTCGCAGGCGCGCATCAACGCCCGCCTCATGCCCATGGAAGCCCAGCTCACCCGCAGCGCCGAGGCCAACGGCGGCTGGAACGGCACCCTGGTGCTGGCCGGCCCCGGTCTGGGCACGGGGAACTGAACCATGCAAGACACTGGGTCAAACCGCTGGGCCTGGCTGGGCATTGCCGCCGGGCTGCTGGTCGCGCTGCTGGTATTTGCGCCGGCCCGCTGGCTGGCGCAAGCCATCGACGCGGCGACCGAAGGCCAGCTGCAATTGGTGAATGCGCGCGGCACGGTCTGGCATGGACAGGCCGATGTGCTGTTCACCGGCGGCCAGGGCAGCCGCACCCAGACCGCCTTGCCCCAAGGCCTGCAGTGGGCGTTGTCGCCGCGCTGGGCCTCGGGCCAACCGGCGCTGGGTGTGCAATTGCTGGCGCCCTGTTGCACAACGCAGCCCTTCGATCTGTTGCTGCTGCCGGGTCTGGGCCAGATGGAACTGCGCGTGGCCGCGCTCGAAAGCGCCTGGCCGGCCGAACTGCTCAGCGGCCTGGGCACGCCCTGGAACACCTTGCGCATCGAAGGGCGGCTGGCGCTGCAAACTCCGGGTTTCAACCTGCACTGGAACCAGGGCCGGGCGCAGCTGCAAGGCACGTTGGTGCTGGACGCGCTGGACATCGCCTCGCGCGTGTCCACGCTGCGCCCCCTGGGCAGCTACCGGCTCGACCTGCAAGCCGCCCCCGATGGCCACACCGCCAACCTGGCCTTGAGCACGCTGCGCGGCGACCTGCAATTGCAGGGCTCGGGCCAATGGGTGGGTGGGCGCCTGCGCTTCCAGGGTGAGGCCGTTGCCACACCCGAGCGCGAACCCGCGCTCTCCAATCTGCTCAATATTCTGGGGCGGCGGCAAGGCCTGCGCTCCCTCTTCAACATCGGCTGATGCTGAAAACAGCGTTCGCGATAGGATCACCCCATGAAACCGACCCCCATCCCTGCCAGCTTTGAGCGCCGTCCACGGGCGCTCGGCGCGCAGAACCTGCCCTGGCTCAAAACGCTGGTATTCGCTGGCTGCCTGGGCCTGGCCGGCGCCAGCTCCTTGCACACCGCCTTCGCACAAAGCCGGGGCGGCGAACCGGTGCTGCTCAATTTTGTGGGTGCCGACATCGAAGCGGTGGCGCGCACCATGGCCACCATCACCGGTCGCAACGTGGTGGTGGACCCCCGGGTCAAAGGCACGATGAACCTCGCCACCGACCGGCCCGTGCCGCCCGCCGTGGCGCTCAACCAGTTTGGCGCGGCGCTGCGTTTGCAGGGTTTTGCGCTGGTGGACACCGGTGGCCTCTACAAAATCGTGCCCGAGGCCGACGCCAAACTGCAGGGCAACCCGGTCAACGCCGGGCCCGTGAACCAGCTCGCGTCCACCAACCAGATCGTGACCCAGATCTTCCGCCTCAACCACGAGGCCGCCAACAACCTGGTGCCGGTGCTGCGCCCGCTGATCGGGCCCAACAACACCATCAACGTCAACCCCGGCAACAACTCGCTGATCATCACCGACTACACCGACAACCTGCAGCGCATCGGCCGCATCATCGCGGCGCTGGACGTATCGGGTGCCACCGACGTGGAAATCATCCCGCTGCAATACGCGGTGGCCAGCGATCTGGTGGCCCTGGTGCAAAAGCTGATCGAACCGGTGGCCGGCGCGGGCGGTGCGGCCCAGGCCGACACCTCGTACAAGACCACCATCGTGGCCGAGCCACGCAGCAACACCTTGGTGATCCGCGCGGCCAACCCGGCGCGCCTGGCCCTGGTGCGCTCGCTGGTGGCCAAGCTGGACCAGCCGACTTCCGAGTCGGCCAGCGGCAACATCCATGTGGTCTATCTGAAAAACGCCGACGCCGTGTCGCTGGCGACCACGCTGCGCGCGGCCATGTCGGGCGACGGCGGTGGCGGGGCCTCGTCAGGCACCACAGCGGCCCGCCCCGCGACAGCAGGCAACCCGGCCACCACATCCGTGGCCGCCAGCGCCGCACCGTCCACCGGGGGCCAGATCCAGGCCGACCCGGCCACCAATTCGCTCATCATCACCGCGCCCGAGCCCCAGTACCGCCAGTTGCGCGCCGTGATCGACCAGCTCGATGCACGACGCGCCCAGGTCTACGTGGAAAGCCTGATCGCCGAAGTCAACGCCGACACAGCGGCCGAGTTCGGCATCCAGTGGCAAGGCCCCTTGGGCCGGGCCGGCAACAGCGTCATCGGCTTGCTCGGCACCAATTTCGGCACGGGCGGCAACAACATCATCAACTTGGCCACGGGCGCGGCCTCGGGCACCGTGACGCCGGGCGCCGGCCTCAACATCGGTGCAGTGGCGCAAAAGAACGGCGTGTACTTCCTGGGCTTTCTGGCCCGCTTTCTACAGCAAAACGGCGAAGGCAATATCTTGTCCACGCCCAATCTGCTGACGCTGGACAACGAAGAAGCCAAGATCGTGATCGGCCAGAACGTGCCCTTTGTCACCGGCCAGTTCACCAACACCGGCAGCAACGAAGGCTCGGTCAATCCGTTCCAGACCATCGAGCGCAAAGACGTGGGCATCACCCTGCGCGTGAAGCCGCAGATCAGCGAAAACGGCACCATCAAGCTGACCATCTTCCAGGAGGTCAGCAGCGTGCAGGCCTCCTCCATCAATTCCAGCACCGGCCTCATCACCAACAAGCGCACGATCGAATCGTCTGTGCTGGTGGACGACGGCGCCATTGTGGTGCTGGGCGGCCTGCTGCAAGACGAATACGCCGGCAACCAGGACAAGGTACCCGGCCTGGGCGATGTGCCGCTGTTTGGCAACCTGTTCAAAAGCGAGACCCGCAGCCGCAAGAAGACCAATTTGATGGTGTTCTTGCGCCCGGTGGTGGTGCGCGACGCGCGCGAAACCAGCAACCTCTCGCTGGACCGCTACGAACTCATGCGCTCGGCCCAAAAGGAATTGCAGCCCAAACCCAGCAGCGTGCTGGACGTGAACGAAGCGCCGGTGTTGCCGCCGCAGCGCGCACCCGGCGCCTTGCTGCCCGCACAACCCGATCCCGTGGCACCCAAACAGCCCTGAGCCCGGCGATGAAATACCCGCTGCCCTACGCCTTTGCGCGCGAACACCTCTGGCTGCTGGAAGACGACGGCGAAGCCCTGACCCTGATGGGCAGCAGCACGGCCGTGAGCGATCCGGGCGTGCAAACGCGCAAGCTCTCGGCCCTGTCTGAAATCCTGCGCATGCACGACGTGCGCGAACTGCAGTGGGAAGCCGGCGAGGTCTTGGCGCAACGCATCAGCGCGGCCTACGCCCAGGGCGAATCCAGCGCGGCGGCGGTGGTGAGCGAGGTGCAAAGCGATGTCGATCTCTCGCGCATGATGCAGGACCTGCCCGCGATTGAAGACTTGCTGGAGACCGCCGACGACGCGCCCATCATCCGCATGCTCAACGCGTTGCTCACGCAGGCGGCGCGCGACGGCGCCAGCGACATCCACATCGAGCCCTACGAGCGGCATTCGAGCGTGCGCTTTCGGGTCGACGGCACGCTGCGCGAAGTCGTGCAGCCCAACCGCGCCTTGCACGCGGCCTTGATCTCGCGCCTGAAAATCATGGCCGAGCTCGATATCTCGGAAAAGCGCCTGCCGCAAGATGGCCGCATTTCCTTGCGCATCGGCACCCGCGCCGTTGATGTGCGCGTCTCCACCCTGCCCAGCGCGCACGGCGAACGCGCGGTGTTGCGCCTGCTCGACAAGAGCGAAAGCAAACTCACCCTGGAAGCCGTGGGCATGCAAGGCGCCGTGCTCAAACGCTTCAAACAGCTGATTGCGCAGCCACACGGCATCATCCTGGTGACCGGCCCCACCGGCTCCGGCAAGACGACGACGCTCTACTCGGCGCTCAACACCGCCAACGAGCCGGGCCGCAAGATCATCACGACCGAGGATCCGGTCGAATACGACCTCGACGGGATCGTGCAGATCCAGATCAACGACGAGATCGAACTCACCTACGCCCGCTGCCTGCGCAGCATCCTGCGCCAGGACCCCGACATGATCCTGGTGGGGGAGATCCGCGATCTCGAGACGGCGCAGATCGCAGTCGAGGCCGCGCTCACCGGGCACGTCGTCTTCTCGACGCTGCACACGAACGATGCGCCGCAGGCCATCACGC
>NZ_JBFJMY010000240.1:0-6439 GCF_041633695.1 Hydrogenophaga sp. | reverse complement strand
TCCGGGTTGTGGGCCAGCGTGGGTCGGCCAAACACGCCGTGCATGGCGACGATGGGCGGCTTCAGGCGCGGCAAGCCGCGCTTGCCTTCCACCGATTCGATCAGCGCCGACTCTTCGCCGCAGATGTAGGCGCCGGCCCCGCGCCGCAATTCGATGCGCGGCGGCGTGTAGTCCGGATAAGCCGAGGCCAGTTCCTGCAGCTGGGTTTGCAGGTGCAACAGCTCGCGCGCGAGCAAAACCCGCACATCGTGGTACTCGTCGCGCAGGTAGAGCCAGATGTTTTGCACACCCACCACCTGGGCCGCGATCAGCATGCCCTCCAGCATTTGCGGGGCACCGGCCTGCTCGCTGCTCAGCAGCAAGCCGTCCTTGAACGTGCCGACCTCGCCTTCGTCGATGTTCACCACCATGTTGCGCGGACCGGGCTGGGCGCGCACGGTTTCCCATTTGCGCCAGGCCGGAAACCCCGCGCCGCCCAGGCCACGCAAGCCCGAGTTTTTGAGTTCGGCCAAGACCTGCTCGGCGCTGAGACCGCCCGACAACAGGCGCCGCAACTGCAGCAGTTGCGAGCGCACGGGCGTGGGCAGTTCGCGCGGCGTGGTCCCGCCTGCCGCCAGCAAGGCCATCACCGACTGCTCTTGGGCGTGCGGCAACTGGCGTTGACCCACGCAAGCCGCCGGGGCCTGGTGGCACTGGCCGATGCAGGGCACGCCTTGCACTTGCACGGCACCATCGCCCGCCAGCCGGGTTTGCAAATCCGACAACAGCGCCTCGCCACCCGCCATCTGACACGAGAGGCTGGTGCACACGCGGACCACGGTGGTGGCCACGGCAGCGCCGTCTTGCGCGATCTCGAAGTGGTGGTAGAAGCTCGCCACCTCGAACACCTCCACCTGGCTCAGGCGCAGGCGCTCGGCCAAAGCCGCCAAGTGGCCGTGGCGCAGCACGCCCTCGGCGTCCTGCAGGCGGTGCAGGTGTTCGATCAACAGGTCGGGGCGCGGCTCGAGGCCGCTGCACAGCACGTCCACCCGCGCCCGCGCTTCGGGCTGCACCTGGCGCCCTTTGGGTGTGTGGCGTACCCGGCCAGGCCCCTTGGCGGGTCGGATCGGGATCACGGCGCGTGCGCCACGGACGGGGGTTTCGGAGGGCGTTGTGCTCATGTTTTCAGCGTAGCACCGGCCACCGGTTCTAATATGTTCTGGTTTTCATAAAGTCGGGGCCCTTGCACACCTGTCCGGCCCCTCCAACATGCTGCGCATCACCCTGCAACCCCAATGGCGCGTCGGCCACGAAGATGGCCCGGCGCTCGACGCCAACACCTTGCTGCAATTGCTGGCCGCCGTGCAAGCTTCGGGCAGCATTTCGCAGGCTGGGCGCGAGCTGGGCCTGTCGTACCGCCACGCCTGGGGATTGCTGCAACAGGCCGAACAATTGTTCGGCCAGCCGCTGCTGCTGCGTGGGCGCGGGCGCGGGTCGCTGTTGACCGAGCTGGGACAAAAACTGATCTGGGCCGACGCCCGCATTGGCGCGCGTCTGCAACCGCTGCTGGAATCGTTGGCCTCGGAACTCGAAGGCGAACTCGGGCGTGTGCAGCGCCGCGAACGCGCCGTGCCGCGCCTGCACGCCAGCCACGGTTTTGCGGTGGCCGCGCTGCGCGAAGAACTGGCGGCGCGCCAGGTGCCGGTGGAGCTGCGCTACCGCAACAGCCTGGAAGCGGTGGCCGCACTGGCCCAGGGCGACTGCGAACTGGCCGGCTTTCACGTGCCGCTGGGCGATTTCCAGGCCGCCGCCGCGCAGCGCTACCTGCCTTGGCTGCGCCAAGACCAACACCTGCTGGTGCACCTGGCGGTGCGCTGCCAGGGCCTGTTTGTCGCGCCCGGCAACCCCTTGAAACTGCGGGGTCTGAACGACTTGGCGCGGCGCGGCTTGCGTTTCGTCAACCGCCCGGAAGGTTCGGGCACCCGCGTGCTGACCGACCTGCTGCTGCAGCGCGAGGGCATCGCACCCCAGTCCGTGACCGGCTACGACAACACCGAACTGACCCACGCCGCCGTGGCCGCTTTTGTCGCCAGCGGCATGGCCGATGTGGGCATTGGCGTGCAGACCGCAGCGCACCGCTTCGGCCTGCACTTCATTCCGCTGCTGAAAGAGCGCTACTTCTTCGCCCTGCCCGCCGACGCTTTGCAGCGCAAAGAACTGCGCCCGGTGCTCGCACTGCTGCGCTCACCCGTTTTTCGTTCGCGGGTGGCTGCGCTCAAAGGTTATGAGGCGGCACACACCGGCGAGGTGATGGGGGTGGACGAGGCCTTCGCGCGCTGAGGTTTTTGCGAGTCCGGCAGCGGCCTCAGGGCTGGTCGGCACACACCTGGCGCACACAGCCACGCAGCCAGCGGTGCGCCGGATCGGCGTGCAGGCGCGGGTGCCAGAGCAAGGCCACCGTGATCGCTTGCGTGGCAAACGGCAGGGCGAAGCTGTGCATGCCGGTGCGCAGACCGGCGGTGTGGCGCTCGGGCACGCTGGCGATCAGGTCGCCCGCCCGGGCCAGCGCCAGCGCGGTGGCAAAACCGCCCACGGTGACGGCCACATCGCGCTGCACATCCAAGGCCTTCAAGGCCTCGGCCATCGGCCCTCTTTCCTGCCCCTGCCGCGAAACGCCGATGTGCCGCCCCCCCAGGTAGCGCGCCAGCGTGACCTCGCCCTGGCTCAAGGGGTGCGCCAGCCGCACCACGCCCACAAAGCGGTCGCGGAACAAGGCCTGGGCGCGCACCTCGGGGCCCATGGCCTGGCCTACCACGCCGGTCTCCAGGTCCACCGCGCCCTCGCGCAGCGGCGCGCTGTCTTTGGCCCATTTCGGCACAAAGCGCAGACGCACGCCAGGTGCCTGCGCTTCCACGCAGGCGATCAGATCCGGCCCGAAGGTTTCCGCAAAGCCTTCGCTGGTGCGCAGGGTGAAGCAACGCTCCAGCCGCGCCAGGTCGAGCGTGTCCACCGGCTGCAGCGCCGCTTCGGCCTCCTGCACGATGCGCCCCACCCGCTCGCGCAGTTCGACCGCTCGTGGCGTGGGCACCAGACCGCGCCCGGCCCGCACCAGCAGCGGATCGCCCGTGGTCTCGCGCAGGCGCGCCAGCGAACGGCTCATGGCCGACGGACTGAGCCGCAAGCGGCGCGCCGCGCCGGCCACGCTGCCTTCTTCGAGCAGCACATTCAAGGTGGTGAGCAGGTTGAGATCGGGGGTCGACATGGCGCCACTATGGCGCAGTTCGGACATGGCGCCAAACGCACGCATACCGTGCAAGCCACGCGCCTTCCGCCAGCCCGGCTCCAGCCCTACATTTTTGGCACGGCTCCGTGTCTGGAGCCACCCGACTACGGAGTACCCCTTGAAATCCCTCACCGCAGACGCCGATCCGGCCGTCCCCGACCCTGCCGTGCAAAGGCGCACGGCACCCGCCCGTTGGGCGCTGTTCAGCCTGGCGCTGTCGATGTTGTTGTCCTCGCTCGGCGTCAGCATCGCCAACGTCGCCTTGCCGACCCTGGCGCAGGCGTTTTCGGTTCCGTTCCACCAGGTCCAGTGGGTCGTGCTCGCGTATCTGCTGGCCAGCACCGTGCTGATCGTCAGCGCCGGGCGCATGGGTGATGTCTGGGGCCATCGGCGTGTGCTGCTGGCCGGCATCTTGTTGTTCACGCTGGCCTCGCTGCTGTGCGGTGTGGCGCCCACGCTCGGGACGCTGATCGCGGCCCGGGCGCTACAGGGCTTGGCGGCTGCGATTCTGATGGCACTCACCGTGGTGCTGGTGCGCCAAGCCGTTCCCCCTGAAAAGACCGGCAGTGCCATGGGCTTGCTTGGCACCATGTCGGCGGTGGGCACCGCGCTCGGCCCCTCGCTGGGCGGGTTCTTGATCGCCGGGCCCGGCTGGCGGGCCATTTTCCTCATCATGGTTCCGCTGGGGCTGCTGAACGCCGTGCTGGCCCAGCGCAGCCTGCCACGGCGCGAACCTGCGACGGGACTGGCGGGGCCAGTGGGACAGGGCTTTGACGCCTGGGGCACGCTGGTGCTTGGTCTGACGCTGGCGGCCTATGCGCTGGCGGTCACCACCGGAGGCGGGCACTGGGGGCGGCTCAACACCGCCTTGTTGTTTTCTGCGTGCCTGGGTGCCGGCCTCTTTGTGTGGGTGCAGGCGCGCGTGGCATCGCCCTTGATCCGCCTGGCCGCCTTGCGCGACGCCAGCTTGCGCGCCAGCCTGGGCACGAACGCGCTGGTGTCCACCGTGATGATGGCCACGCTGGTAGTCGGTCCCTTCTTCCTCGCCCGCGCGCTCGGGCTGAACCCGGTGCTCGTGGGCATTGTGATGTCGATCGGTCCCCTGGTCTCGGCACTGAGCGGTGTCCCGGCGGGCCGTCTGGTCGACCGCTGGGGCGCGCCCGGCGGCGTGGCGACCGGGCTCGTGGCGCTGGCGGCGGGGGCTTTTGCGCTGTCCGTGTTGCCGGCCTTGTTCGGCGTGGCGGGTTATGTGGCGGCCATCGCCCTGCTCACCCCTGGCTACCAGCTGTTCCAGGCCGCCAACAACACCGCCGTCATGATGAACGTTCCCGCAGACCAGCGGGGTGTGATCTCCGGCCTGCTCAGCCTGTCGCGCAACCTCGGGCTGATCACCGGTGCATCCGTCATGGGCGCGGTGTTCGCCTGGGCCGCGGCCAGCCACGACATGGGCACCGCGCCACCCGACGCAGTGGCCACCGGCATGCGCACCACCTTCGTGGTCGCGGGCGTCTTGATGATCGCCGCGCTCGCCATATTCGCGGCAACGGCCCGCCGCGCGGTGCGCGACACGCGCCAGGGCGCTCGCTAGCGCCGCACGCCCACGGGCGTTTGGGCGGCGGCCTCCCAGGCGCCCGACTGGAACCAGGCATCGCCATCCAGGTAGGCGCGCAGCATGGGCAAGGCGTCCTGGCCCCAGAACACGCGTCCGTCCACCACCATGGCGGGCACGCCAAACAGGCCCAGCGCCAGCGCCGCGTCGGTGTTGGCACGCAAGCTGTTTTTCACCGCCTCGCCATCGGGTGCTTGCCAGGGCTTCAGGCGCTGCGCCATGTGGTCTTGCAAGCGCGCCTGCAGCGCTTCGATGCGGGCGGGATCGGCGGCGTCCAGCCCGCCGTGCCAGACGTGGTGGAACAGTTGCTCGGTGACGTAGCGGCTGGTCTCGCCCGGCATGTCGGGTGTGGCCGTGCTCAGGCCCAGGCGCAGCAAGGGCAGCGGGTTGAACGGGTGGGCGGCGGGCAGATCCAGTGCGACGCCGTGGTGTTGCGCCAGCCAGGCGATCTGGCGGTAGGTCCAGTCGCGCTTGGCCGGAATTTCCGCCGGCCCCAACTGGCCGTGGGCCTTGAGCAAGGCCGCGAACAGCACCGGCTTGTAGTGCACCTGGTGGCTCAGACCCATCAAGGCCTGGGGCAGGCGCTCAAAAGCCAAGTGCGCGTAGGGCGAGATCGGGTCGTAATAAAAATGAATGTCGCGCAGCGCGCTGCTGGGGTCGGAACCGGTGTCGGCCATGCGGGTCTCCGGGCTCAGGGGCTGGTGGTGGTTTGCCGGGCTTCGATGCGCTGCCAGATCACGAGCTTGGCTGCATCGTCCAGTTGGCCCCAGCCCGCGATTTCGTCCAGGGTTCGAAAACAACCGTGGCAACGGCTGTGCGCGTGGTCCAGCTCACAAATCGAAACGCAGGGCGAAGGTGCGACCACGCCGGGGTGGCGTTCGCGCGCGTCCTGCAAGTTGATGATCGGGGTGGATGTCATGGCGATACGGTCACGTCGGCCACCGGCGCACCGGTGAAGTTGGATAGATCTTGCGGGCTCAAGCGGAACACGCCGTGCGGGTGCCCGGCTGCGGCCCAGATCTCGGCAAAGCGGAACAGCTGCGCGTCGATCAAGGTGACGGGCTCGGTGGCGTGCGCCAGGGGCGACACGCCGCCAATGGCGAAACCGGTCTTTTGCTTCACGAACTCGGCGTCGGCCCGACCCAGCTTGGCCCCATCGGCACACACCAGGGCCTGCACTTTTTTCTCGTCCACCCGCAAGTCGCCCGAGGTGATGACCAGCACCGCCGCGTCGTCGGGTTTGCGGCGAAAAATGATGCTCTTGGCGATCTGCCCCAAGGCCACGCCCAGGGCATCGGCGGCCTGTTGCGCGGTGCGCGCGGCGTCGTCGAGCACAAGCGGCGCGTGGGGGTGGCCCAGTTGGGCCAGTGCTTGTGAAACCCGCGCCATGCCGCTGGGCAGCGTCTGCGGGTTGGTGTGCGTGGTCTGTGTGTCGCTCATGCTTGCCATGGTAAGGGTGTGCGGATGGGCCGATGTTCCAGGGGTCTAGGAGCCTGCGCGGCAGAAGAAGCGTCGGCTGCAAATCGCCCGCAGCGGTCCATTTTTTACCGTCTTTTTGCCCCATAGCC
>NZ_JBFJMY010000239.1:0-6451 GCF_041633695.1 Hydrogenophaga sp. | reverse complement strand
CTCGGGCTGGTTCATGTACGACAAAAAGGCGTAGGCCGCATCTTTGACTTCCGGAGCGGCCTCGGCACTGATCGCACCAGACCAGCCCCCGAAGGCCGCGAACGGGGCGTGATTGACGCCGTTGATGGCGTAGACATCGCCTTCGAGCGTGGCGGTGGTGCGCAGCGAAGAAGCGTCGCTGCCGGCGTGCGGCTCGGTCAGGCAGAACGCACCCAGCATCTGGCCGGCGGCCAGCGGACGCAGCCACTGCTCTTGCTGCGCCTGGTTGCCGTAGCGCATCAGGATCGCGTTGACGGGGCAGTTGGTGACGCTGATCACCGTGCTGGTGCCGCCATCACCCGCGGCGATTTCTTCCAGCACCACGGCCAGGGTCTGGTAATTCAAACCCGCTCCGCCCAGCTCTTCCGGCACGCAGATGCCGTAGGCGCCCAGCTCGGCCAGGCCCTTGTGCGCATCCTTGGGAAAGTGGTGCTCCTTGTCCCAGCGCGCGGCGTTGGGCCAGAGCTGTTCCTGGGCAAAAGCGCGCACCGCGTCGCGGATCATGATTTGGTCTTCGTTCAGCAGCATGGAGTTGTCTCAAAAAATGGGGAAAGTGGCGCGATCAAACGGGATCGTGGCAGACCACGCAGAGCTTGTTGCCGTCGGGGTCTCGAAAGTAGGCGCCGTAGTAGTTTGGGTGGTAGTGCGGGCGCAAACCCGGCGGGCCTTCCGAGACCGCACCTTGTTGCAACGCGGCGCCATAAACCGCGTCCACCACCGCACGGCTGGGCGCGGTAAAGGCGGTCATCGGCCCGTTGCCGGGGTCGTGCGCCGCGCCGTTGTGCGGGTGGCAAATCACAAAGTAGGGCCGCTGGCCGCCCGCGCTGTGCCAACCCGCCCAGGGCAGATCGGGCTCGCAAAAACGGGGCTCGTGGCCCAGGGCCGCCATCAGCGGTTGGTAAAAGGCCAGCGCCCGGTCAAAGTCGCTCACGCTCACAAATATGTGGGACAACATGGGCTGCTCCGGTGGTGGTTCACGGGTCTACCAGTGATCGGCGCGCCGGCCATCCACGTGCAGCAGGCGGCCATTGTCGGCCTGCGTGACGCTGGCCAGCACCGCACGCAAACCGCTGGCGCTGTCCTGCACCGTGAGCGGCGCGCCCGCTCCGCCCATCTCGGTCTGGACCCAGCCAGGGTCCAGCGCCACCAGCGTGGCGCCGGGGTAGTCGAAACGCGCGCTGCTCAAGGCCATGTTGAGTGCCGCCTTGCTCACGCGGTACAACCAGGCATTGCTGCCCGCCACGCTGCCGATCAGGCTCATGGAACTGGAGAGCACGCCGAACACACCTGCGGCCGCTTCCACACAAGGCAGAACCTGCGGCACCACCTGCATGGCGCCCAGCACATTGGTGCGCATCACCCGGTCGAAAGCCTCTTGCGTGGGCGGCGTGTCGGCCCCGGCAGACTCCAGCACACCGGCCACGTACAACGCCAGATCGAGTTTCTCGCCATCGAGCTGCCAGGCCAGCCCGCTCACGCTGGTGGGCTGGGCCACGTCCAGCGTCCAGGCCTCGGCGCCCAGCGCACGCAGGCGCGCCAGACCGGTCGCGTCGCGCGCCGTGGCGATCACCCGCCAACCTTCGTCCAGGTATTGCTGCGCCAGCGCCAGGCCAATGCCGCGCGAGGCGCCGATGATGAGGATGGTGCTCATGACGTGTTCGAAGAATGGAGCGCCAGGGCGACCGCGGAACCGGCTTGGCCGAACCGCAGGTGGCCCTGGCGGCGTGTGGGTGTTACAGCAGTTCCACGGCCATGGCCGTGGCTTCTCCGCCGCCGATGCACAGGGTGGCCACGCCCTTTTTCAAACCCTTGGCTTGCAACGCGTGCAGCAGCGTGACCAGGATGCGCGCACCGCTGGCACCGATGGGGTGGCCCAGGGCGCAGGCGCCGCCGTTGATGTTGACTTTTTCGTGCGGAATGTCCAACTCCTTCATGAGCGCCATGGGCACCACGGCAAAGGCTTCGTTGATTTCCCACAGGTCCACGTCGGTCACGGCCCAGTTGGTCTTTTCGAGCAGCTTTTTCGTCGCACCCACGGGGGCGGTGGCGAACCAGTTGGGTTCTTGCGCGTGGGTGGCATGGGCGACGATGCGGGCCAGCGGCGTCAAGCCCTGCGCCTTCGCGGTCGAGGCGCGCATCAGCACCAGGGCGGCCGCGCCGTCGTTGATCGACGAGCTGCTGGCGGCGGTGATGGTGCCGTCTTTCTTGAACGCGGGTTTGAGGCTGGGGATCTTGTCGAGCTTGACTTTGCCCGGGCCTTCGTCGATGCCGATCACGCGCTCGCCGCTGCGGTCTTTCACCGTGACGGCCGTGATCTCGGCGGCGAAGGCACCGCTTTCGGTGGCGGCTTTGGCGCGTGTCACCGAGGCGATGGCAAAGGCGTCTTGCTGCTCGCGGGTGAAGCTGTATTTGGCCGCACAGTCTTCACCGAACGTGCCCATGGAACGCCCGGCTTCGTAGGCGTCTTCCAGCCCGTCCAACATCATGTGGTCGTAAATCTTGTCGTGGCCCATGCGGTAGCCGCCGCGCCCTTTGAGCATCAGGTAGGGCGCGTTGGTCATGCTCTCCATGCCGCCCGAGACCATCACCGTGGCGCTGCCAGCGGCCAACATGTCGTGCGCCAGCATGGTGGCTTTCATGCCCGAGCCGCACATCTTGGACAAGGTGACGGCGCCGGCCGACATCGGCAGACCACCCTTGAGCGCGGCCTGGCGCGCGGGGGCCTGGCCTTGTCCGGCCATGAGGCAGTTGCCGAACAACACTTCATCAACGAGCGCAACATCCACGCCCGCGCGCTCGACAGCGGCCCGGATGGCAGCGCCGCCCAGATCGTGCGCGCTGAGGCTGGCGAAATCGCTCTGGAAAGAGCCCATGGGGGTGCGGGCAGCACCCACGATGACGATGGGATCGGTGAGGGTATGGCTCATGAGGTTCTCCTTGGGGTAAAGCAAAAAAAAGGGGCCGGCCTGTCAAGCCGGTAGGGCTTGGGGCCGGTGTTGCAGAAAACGCCGCTCGTTTTCGTACGGGAACACGTCGTGCACGTGCCCCTGGGCGATGCGTGCCTGGTGGCTTTGCCAGAATGCCGCGTCCAGCAAATCGGCGTGGTGCCGCATGAACACCGCGCGCACGGTCGGATTGCCGAGCAGGAACGGGCCAAAGGTTTCGGGGAACACGTCTTTGGGACCGACCGTGTACCAGACCTCGCCCGACATCTCGTCTTCTTCGTTGCGCGGCTCGGGCACGCGGCGGAAGTTGCAGTTGGTGACGTACTCGATCTCGTCGTAGTCGTAGAACACCACCTTGCCATGGCGCGTGATGCCGAAGTTCTTCCACAACATGTCGCCGGGAAAGATGTTGGCGGCCACCAGGTCTTTGATGGCGTTGCCGTATTCGACCACAGCCCGTTCGAGCTGCGCGTGCGCCTTCCGATCGTCTTCGCGCAGCCGCAAGGCGTCAAACGCTTCTTGCAGATAGATGTTGAGCGGGATCATGCGGCGCTCGATGTAGACGTGTTTCAGCACCACCTCGAGGTGGCCGTCGCCGTTGTGGTCGCTCATCTCCAGCTGGCTGGGCGCGAATTTCTGAATCTCGGTGATCAGCTCGTCGGTGAAGCGCTCGCGCGGAAAACCCACGCCGGAGAACTCCAGCGTATCGGCCATGCGGCCCACGCGGTCGTGCTGCTTGACCAACTGGTACTTGCCCCGGATCTGTTCGCGCGTGGTGTCTTTCTGCGGCGGGTAATAGTCTTTGATGAGCTTGAACACGAACGGAAAACTCGGCAGATCGAACACCAGCATCACCATGCCCTTGATGCCGGGGGCGATGCGCAGCTTGTCGGTGCTGTGCCGCATGTGGAACAGAAAGTCGCGGTAGAACAAGGTCTTGCCTTGCTTGGCCAGACCCAGCGCGTTGTAGAACTCGGCGCGGGGCTTGCGCGGCATCATGCTGCGCAGAAACTGCACATAGGCGCTGGGGATCTCCATGTCGACCATGAAGTAGGCGCGCGCGAACGAGAACAGGATCAGCAGATCGTCTTCGCCGAACAGCGCCGCGTCGATCACCAGCTGGCCCTCGCCGTTGTGCAGCACCGGCAAGGCAAACGGCACTTCCTGAAAGCCGTTGATGAGCTTGCCCACGATGTAGGCGCCCTTGTTGCGAAAGAACAGGCTGGACAGCACCTGGATCTGAAAATTGGCGCGCAGCTTGCTGTGGTCGAAATGGCGCTTCATGGCCTCGTGCACCAGTGCCACATCGCGGCCCAGGTTTTCAAACGGCACGCGCAAATCGAAGTCCTGCACCATGCGCAGCACTTCGGCGGCCATGCTCTCGGCACCGGGGTAGTAACAGCGGTAGGTGGGGCGCGCGTCCTGCTCTTCGTTTTCCAGGTACTCGGTGGAGACCGCCGGGCGCACAAAAATGAAGTCGTTCTGAAAATAGGCGCGCTGCAGGATCTTGGTGGTGACCGAGTTGAAAAAGGTTTCGGCCAGTTCGGGTTGGCGGTGGTTGACCAGCAGCCCGATGTAGTGCAGCTTGATTTGCTCCCACACCGGCATGGGCTGCGCCTGCGCCGAAAATTCCTTGATCAGGCGCTTTTCGCACTCCTTGACCCGCAGATCGTAGAACTCGATGCGTTCGCGCTGTGCCCGCTGCTGTCCGCTCCAGTCGCAGGTTTCATACCGGTGCTTGGCCCGGGCCGATTCGGAACGGAACAAGCGGTAGTGCCGGTTGAACCCATCCATCATGGCCTTGGCCACGTCGTAGGCCAGGGTGGAGTCGAGCCGTTGGGGAAACATGGGCGGGCACCGGGGCCGAGTCAGGGGCGTTCAGGCGCGGCGCGCCGCAGCCACACCGGCAATGGCCGCGCGGTAGGCCGCGTCCAGCCCCTCTGCGCCGTCCACCGTCATCAGCAGGTCTTGCAACAAACCGTCGCGCAGACCATACACCCACCCGTGCAGCGTGAGCGTTTGCTGGCGCGCCCAGGCGTCTTGCACCACGGTGGTCTGCGCCACGTTCATCACCTGTTCGATCACGTTGAGGTCGCACATCACGTCCAAGCGGTGCGCTTCGGGTGTGGCGGCCAACAAGTCGGCATGACGGTCCCGCACGTCCTTGATGTGGCGCAGCCAGTTGTCGGCCAAACCCACGCGCACATTGTTCAAAGCGGCTTTCACACCACCACAACCGTAGTGCCCCACCACCATCAGGTGCTTGACCTTCAACTGGTCCACCGCGAACTGGATGGTGGACAAACAATTCAGATCGGTGGGCACCACCACGTTGGCCACGTTGCGGTGCACGAACACCTCACCCGGCGCCAGCCCGGTGATCTGGTTGGCGGGCACGCGGCTGTCGGAACAGCCGATCCACATGTACTGCGGGCTCTGTTGCGCCAGCAAGTCGGTGAAGAAGCTGGGCTTGTCGCGCACCATGGCGGCGGCCCACTCTTTGTTGTGATCAAAAAGGTCTTGAAGTTTGGAGGTCATGGGGTGATCTTAGAGCCAGAAATGGCTTGATTTCCACGGTTCAAAGCTATGGCGTGTTGGTCTCAGCAGGTTTCCGCGAACAGCTCGCGACCGATCAGCATGCGCCGGATTTCGCTGGTGCCGGCACCGATCTCGTACAGCTTGGCGTCGCGCCACAAACGGCCCAGCGGGTATTCGTTGATGTAGCCATTGCCGCCGTAGATCTGCACGCCCTCGCCGGCCATCCAGGTGGCTTTTTCCGCCGTCCACAAGATGACCGAGGCGCAGTCCTTGCGCACCTGGCGCACGTGCTCCGTGCCCAGCAGATCCAGGTTTTTCGCCACGGTATAGGCGAAGGAACGCCCGGCCTGCAGCACGGTGTACATGTCGGCCACTTTGCCCTGGATCAACTGGAATTCGCCGATGCTCTGGCCGAACTGCTTGCGGTCGTGGATGTAGGGGATGACGTTGTCCATCACCGACTGCATGATGCCCAGCGGCCCACCGGTCAGCACGGCGCGCTCGTAGTCCAGGCCGCTCATCAACACCTTGGCGCCCATGTTGAGCCCGCCCAGGATGTTTTCGGCCGGCACTTCCACGTTGTCGAACACCAGCTCGCCGGTGTGGCTGCCGCGCATGCCCAGCTTGTCGAGCTTTTGCGCCACCGAAAAGCCTTTCATGCCCTTCTCGATCAGGAAGGCGGTGACGCCACGCGCGCCCATCTCGGGTTCGCTCTTGGCGTAGACCACCAGGGTGTCGGCGTCCGGCCCGTTGGTGATCCACATCTTGTTGCCGTTGAGCAGGTAGTAACCGCCCTTGTCTTCCGCCTTCAGCTTCATGCTGATGACGTCGGAGCCAGCGCCGGGTTCGCTCATGGCCAGCGCGCCCACGTGTTCGCCGCTGATCAGCTTGGGCAGGTATTTGGCTTTTTGGGCGTCGGTGCCGTTGAG
>NZ_JBFJMY010000238.1:0-6477 GCF_041633695.1 Hydrogenophaga sp. | reverse complement strand
GAGGTGGTGCGTGGCGAAAAGACGGCGAACGACGTCCTCGCGACGGTGATGCAGCTCGGCAGGAAGATCCGCAAGACCTGTGTCGTCTCGGGCGTGTGCGACGGCTTCATCGGCAACCGCATGATCGAACAGTACGGCCGCCAGGGCGGCTTCTTGTTGGACGAAGGCTGCACCCCGGCGCAGGTCGACAAGGCGATGGAGAAGTTCGGCATGGCCATGGGCCCGTTCCGCATGGGCGATCTGGCCGGCAACGACATCGGCTGGGCGATCCGCAAGCGCCGCTACCAGGAAAAACCGGACATGAAGTACAGCAAGACCGCCGATCTGCTGTGTGAAAAAGGCCGCTTCGGCCAGAAGACCGGTGCCGGCTGGTACGACTACGTGCCCGGCAAGCGCGACGCCATCCCGAACGCCGAGGTGGTGCAGATGATCGAAGACCACCGCAAGTCGCTGGGCATCCAGCCGCGCAAGATTTCCGACGAAGAAATCGTGCAGCGCCTCGTGTTTTCGCTGGTGAACGAAGCCGCCCACATCCTCGAAGAAGGCATTGCCAACAAGGCCAGCGACATCGATGTGGTTTACATCTTCGGTTACGGCTTCCCGGCGCACCGCGGCGGCCCCATGATTTACGCCGACACCGTGGGCCTGTTCAACGTGGTCCAGGCCATGAAGCGCTTCGCCAAGAACCCGCTGGACGACGCCAAGTTCTGGGAACCGGCGCCGCTGCTGGCCCGCTTGGTGGCCGAAGGCAAAACCTTTAATCCGTGATGTCCCCCCTGCGCCGCTTCGCGTCTTCCCCCCGGAGGGGGGACGCACCCTGTGGCCCGGCGGAGCCGGTTCCACGGGCGCACTGGACAACAGCCATCGCCTCCGAATAGCTCGTAGCCATCCGCTTTTTATTCGAATCTCAAGGACTCCATCATGACCAACGCCGTCATCGTTTCCACCGCCCGCACCCCGCTCGCCAAGAGCTGGAAAGGCGCTTTCAACATGACCCATGGCGCCACGCTGGGCGGCCATGCGGTCCAGCACGCTGTTGAGCGCGCCGGCATCGACGCCGCCGAAGTCGAAGACGTGATCATGGGTTGCGCCAATCCCGAGGGTGCCACCGGCGCCAACATCGCGCGCCAGATCGCCCTGCGCGCTGGCCTGCCCATCACCGTCTCGGGCATGACCGTCAACCGTTTTTGCTCGTCCGGCTTGCAGACCATCGCCATGGCCGCACAACGCATCATCGCGGGTGAGGGCAGCGTTTATGTGGCCGGTGGTGTGGAGAGCATTTCCTGCGTGCAGCAGGAAATGAACACCCACATGCTGGCCGACCCCTGGCTGGTGAAGAACAAGCCCGAGATCTACTGGAACATGCTGCAGACCGCCGAGCAGGTGGCCAAGCGCTACAACATCGGCCGCGACGCCATGGACGAATACGGCGCCGCCAGCCAGCAGCGCGCCACGGCCGCATTGGAAGCCGGTCTGTTCAAGGACGAGATCGCACCCATCACCGTCACCGCGGGTATCGCCGACAAGGCGCTGGGCCTGATCACCAAAGAAGTCACTGTTGAAAACGACGAAGGCATCCGCGCCGGCACCACGTTTGACGGCATCCACGGTCTGCGCTCTGCACTGCCGGGTGGCCTGATCTCGGCCGGCAACGCCAGCCAGTTCTCTGATGGCGGCGGCGCTTGCGTGCTGATGGACGAAACCCTGGCCGAGAAGCGTGGCTTGAAGCCGCTGGGCCGTTTCCTCGGTTTTGCCGTCGCTGGTTGTGAGCCCGACGAAATGGGCATTGGCCCGGTCTTCGCCATTCCCAAGGTGCTCGCGCGCCTGGGTCTGAAGGTGAGCGACATCGACCTGTGGGAACTGAACGAAGCCTTCGCCGTGCAGGTGATCTACTGCCGCGACAAGCTGGGCATTCCGGGTGACAAGCTCAACGTCAACGGCGGTGCCATTGCCGTGGGTCACCCTTACGGTGTGTCGGGCCAGCGCCTGACCGGCCATGCTTTGATCGAAGGCAAGCGCCGTGGTGCCAAACGCGTCTGCGTGACCATGTGCATCGGTGGCGGCATGGGCGCAGCTGGCGTGTTCGAAGTGCTGTAAAGAGCACCCCCCGCGCCGCTTCGCGTCACCCCCCATAGGGGGGCGATGCCTGTGGACCGGCGGAGCCGGATCCACGGCATCTCTGGATGCAGACACGTGCTCCGACAAGGGGCGGGTGCTCTGCTTGGTTGGTTCTTCTCGTTGTGGATGATCCCCATGAGCCTTCGCCCTACCGTCGATTTCCTGCTCTATGACTGGCTCAACGTGCCTTCGCTCGGCGAGCGCGAACGCTTCGCCGATCACAGCCGCGAAACCTTTGACGCGGTGCTCGACACCTGCGAGCGCATTGCGCGCGAGAAGTACGCACCCTTCAACCGTTTGGTGGATACGCAAGAGCCGCATTTCGATGGCGAAAAAGTGATCTTGCCGCAGGCCACGCACGATGCCGCAAAGGCGTATGCCGAGAGCGGCATGCTGAGCGCGGCGCAAGACTACGACATTGGCGGCATGCAGTTGCCGTACACGGTGGAGGCGGCGGCCAATGCCTTCTTCGCCATGGCCTCGGTGAGCATCGGCTCGGGCATGCTGACCACGGGCAATGCCAACCTGCTCATGAAGCACGGCACGGCTTTGCAAAAGCAGGTGTTTGCGCTGAACGAATTTTCTGGCCGTTGGTCGGGCACCATGTGCTTGTCCGAACCGCAGGCCGGCTCAAGCCTGAGCGATGTGGCGACCCGCGCCGTGCCCGACGGCGAGGGCTTTGAGGGCGACCCGCTGGGCCCGCGCTACCGCCTCACGGGCAACAAGATGTGGATATCGTCCGGCGAGCACGAGCTGACCGAGAACATCGTCCACCTGGTGCTGGCCAAGATCCCCGACGAAAGTGGCAAGCTGGTGCCCGGTACACGCGGCATTTCGCTCTTCATCGTGCCCAAGAAAATGGTCAATCCCGGTGGCGAGCTGACCGGCGAGCGCAACGACGTGGCGCTGGCGGGCCTGAACCACAAATGCGGCTGGCGCGGCACCACCAATACGCTGCTCAACTTCGGCGAAGGCAAATACCCGGTGGCGGGCGCTGCTGGCGCCGTCGGCTATCTGGTCGGGCAGCCGGGCAAAGGCCTGGCCTGCATGTTCCACATGATGAACGAGGCCCGCATCGGCGTGGGCCTGGCCGCCACCATGCTCGGCATGGCGGGTTACCACGCCTCGTTGGACTACGCCAAAAACCGCCCGCAGGGCCGCCCCATGGGGCCGGCCGGCAAAGACCCGGCCCAGCCGCAGACCCGCATCATCGAACACGCCGATGTGAAGCGCATGTTGCTGGCGCAGAAAGCCTACGGTGAAGGCGCCATGGCGCTCAACCTGTATTGCGCCCGTCTGGTGGACGAGCAGCACACGGCAGACGCCGACGCCGCCAACCAGGCGCGCCTGTTGCTGGAGGTGCTGACCCCTATCGCCAAGAGTTGGCCCAGCGAATGGTGCCTCGAAGCCAACAGCCTGGCGATCCAGGTGCTGGGGGGCTACGGCTATACGCGCGACTTTCCGGTGGAGCAGTATTGGCGCGACAACCGGCTCAACATGATCCACGAAGGCACGCACGGCATCCAGGCCATGGATTTGCTGGGCCGCAAGGTGCTGATGGAGGAGGGCAAGGGCCTGCAATTGCTGGCCGAGCGCATGCAAGACACCATGGCACGGGCGCAGCAGGTGCCGGTGCTGGCCACACATGCCGAGCGATTGGGTCAGGCCTTGTCGCAGGTGACCCAGGCCACGCAGGCCGCGTGGTCGACCGGCCAGCCCGTTGAAGCACTGGCCAATGCCGTGCCTTATATGCAAGCCTTTGGCCACACCGTTCTGGCCTGGATCTGGCTGGACGTGGCGCTGGTGGCGCAAACCAACGCAGACAGCGCCGCCAACGTGGGGCGCCTGAGCGCTTGCCGCTTTTTCTTCCACTACGAACTGCCGAAAATCGGCGCCTGGCTGGCGGTGGTGGCAAGCCGCGACCCGACCTGCGCCAACATGCCTGAGGAAGCGTTCTGATGCCTACAGCACTGCAACTGCAACGCCTGCAAACCCTGATCTGGGTTTTGATTTACGGCGGCTTGCTCACCGGCGTGCTCGGCCTGGCCCTGCAAGACAGCGATGCCGATCTGAGCTGGACGCTGGCTGTGGGCGGCGGCCTGGTGGCCTTGCTGGGTGTTGTGCTCATTTTTGTACGCGCCCGCCTGAAGGAGTCGCCATGATCCGGCACATCGTCATGTGGAAGTTGAAGGATTTTGCCGAAGGCGCCGACAAGCCCACCAACCTGGTCAAAGCCAAAGCCTTGCTCGACGCCTGCGCCGCGCTCGCGCCCGGCATTCTGAGTTTCGAAGCGGCGGTGGCCGCACCAGGCAGAGAGTGCAGCTACGACCTGGTGCTGAACAGCGCTTTCGTCGACCAGGCCGCACTCGACGCCTACCAGAACCATCCCCAGCACGTGGCGCTCAAACCCTTCATGGGTGCTGTGCGCCAGGAGCGCCAGTGCATGGATTACGAAACCGACTGAACCCAGCGGCGGGTGCGCTACGGGTACTGCCCGAACGAACACCCCCCTACACAAACCAACAACCCAGGAGACCTTTCATGACCCGCACTGTTCAACAACTTTTTGATCTCAAGGGCAAGACCGCCCTCATCACCGGCGGTTCGCGCGGCCTCGGCCTGCAAATGGCCCATGCGCTGGGCGAGCAGGGCGCTCGTGTGGTGATCAGCTCGCGCAAGGCCGAAGATCTGGAAACCGCCACCGCCGAGCTGCAAGCCGCGGGCATTGACGCGCGCTGGATCGCCGCCGATTGCGGGAAAGAAGCCGACATCCAGCGCCTGGCCGACGAAAGCCTGCAGCGCCTGGGCGACATCGATATCTTGGTCAACAACGCAGGCGCCGCCTGGGGCGCACCGGCCGAAGACCACCCGCTGGAAGCCTGGGACAAGGTGATGAACCTGAACGTGCGCAGCTATTTTCTGTTGAGCCAGATCGTGGCCAAGCGCAGCATGATCGCGCGCAAGAGCGGGCGCATCATCAACACCGCGAGCATCGCCGGTCTCGGCGGCAATCCGCCCGAGATGCAGACCATTGCCTACAACACCTCCAAAGGCGCGGTGATCAACTTCACCCGCGCTCTGGCCGCCGAGTGGGGCCGCTATGGCATCACCGTGAACGCGATTTGCCCGGGCTTCTTTCCGAGCAAGATGACCCAGGGCACGTTGAAGGCCATGGGCGAAGAAAAGCTCGCGGCCCACGCGCCGCTGCTCCGCCTCGGTGACGACGAAGACCTCAAAGGCCTGACGGTGCTGTACGCCTCGGATGCTGGCAAACACATCACCGGCCAGTGGCTGGCGGTGGACGGCGGGGTGTCCGTGGTCACCGGTGGGTAGTTTTGGCGCATCCCCGCGCCGCGCCCGTGGCGCGTCACCCCCTCAAGGAAGCGACGCCTGTGGCCCGGCAATGCCGGTTCCACGGCCTCTTTGGCCCATACATTTCGGCTATCCATCTGGGCTATTTACCTGGATTTTGAGGTCCCATTTTTGAACGATTGCGACACACTGTGACCATGAAATTTTCGGTTCATATCCCTTTTGTCGAACTGCTGGGCTTCGAACTGCTCCGCATGGAGGGCGGCGAAGCCGAGATCGCTTTTGCGCCCGGACCGGAGCACGGCAACTCGTTCAACGTGGTGCACGGCGGCGCCAGCATGACGCTGATGGACGTGGTCATGGCCCACGCGGCGCGCTCGGTCGAACCGGCCATGGGTTGCGTCACCATCGAGATGAAAACCAGCTTCATGCGCGCGGCCAGAGGGCCTTTGCGGTCCGAGGGCAAGCTGCTGCACCGCACCGCCACCATGGCCTTCACCGAGGCCCGCATTTTCGACGCACAAGACAAACTGTGCGCACACGCCACCGGTACTTTCAAATACGTGGCGCGCCTGCCCACCGGGCCCGGCAGCGCCCAGAGCCTCAACCCGATTTCAACCGACTGACGCCAGTCTCTTCCAGGAAACCACCATGCCAACCAACCAACAAATCGTGCTCGACAACCGCCCACAGGGCGAGGCCACCGTGGCCAACTTCAAACTCGTCAGCAGCGAGACACCGGCCCTGGCCGATGGCCAGGTGCTGGTGCGCCACCACTACCTGAGCCTGGACCCCTATATGCGCGGTCGCATGAACGACAGCAAAAGCTACGCCGCCTCGCAGGCGCTGGGCGAAGTCATGATCGGCGGCACCGTCGGTGAAGTGGTCGAAAGCCGGCACCCCAAGTTCCAGGCCGGTGACCAGGTCGTGGGCATGGGCGGCTGGCAGCAATTCAGCGTGGTCGATGCGACCCAGCCCGGCGCCTTGCGCAAGGTCGACACCACGCACGTGCCGCTGTCCTACTACCTCGGCGCGGTCGGCATGCCG
>NZ_JBFJMY010000237.1:0-6530 GCF_041633695.1 Hydrogenophaga sp. | reverse complement strand
TTTTGTGCTCTCTGGCTTGCCCGCCAGCGCATTCATCACCCAGCCAGCGGCGCACATGCCAAAGCTTGCGGTCACGCTGACCACGGACCCGTAGCCGTGGCAGTTCAAGGAACCATCACCTGCGTCGATCTCGCACGATGCGTCGGGCGGCGCGACCGATTCCCGGCTGAACACACAATGCACGCCCATCGCACCGTTGCGCGAGAGCCCATGGTGTTTGCGCAAGCGGTAGCGCAACTGCGCCAGAAGAGGGTCGTGCGTGACGGCGGCCAGGTCACCGATTTCCACGTCCTGTGCACGCTGCTTTCCCCCGGCTGCGCCCACCGCAATCGCGGGCACACCCAAGCCCACCGACCAAGCCATGAGCACGGTTTTGGCGCGCACCTGGTCACAGGCGTCTATCAGTGCGGACACTGGGCCGATCTGCTCGTCCATGGCATGGACTTGCGCCATCATCTGCGGCCAGTTGTCGGGTGTGACGAAGTCTTCGATCACATGCACCCGGCACGCGGGGTGTATCAGCGCAATGCGCTCGCGCATGGCCAAGCCTTTGGACTGCCCCAGGGTGGGCTCCAGCGCGTGGATCTGGCGGTTGATGTTGGACTCCGAGACGTGGTCCAGATCGATCAGGGTCAGCTCGGCCACGCCACTGCGCGCCAGCGCCTCTGCGGCCCAGGAGCCCACGCCGCCAATGCCCACCACCACCACATGAGCACGGAAAATGCGCTCCGCCCCCGCCACCCCATACAAGCGGCGCAAACCGCCAAACCGGCGTTCAAAATCCGGGCTCATGCCAATGCCCTTGGGGTGTTCAGGCGGGGTCTCACAAGCTCATTCGCGCTCAAGCAAAGCGATCTGAAAACGGAAACCCACCAGAGCACCCAGGACGATGCCGGTGACCGCGATCACACTCGTCAGGCTCAAGGTGGACAGCCCCGACATGCCTTGCCCGATGGTGCAGCCGAGCGCGGTAACGCCGCCTGCCCCCATGCACACGGCACCACCCAGATGCAAGGCGGTGTCGCGCGTGCCCTGAAAGCCCTCCCAGCGAAAGCTGCGGTCGATCAACGCACACACGAACGAACCGAACACCACACCGAACACCGCGACCACCCCGATCGAGAGCAGCTTGGAGGTATCGCTGTAATAGACCACCCAGTCCATGGTGTAGGCCAAGGGTGCCGTGAAGCTGAGCGCTTCCATGCGGCCGCTGTTGGTGGCCAGATAGACCGATTCCAGCGTCTCGGGGTGTTCGGCCACAAAACCGAGCCGCCCGCTGATCCACCACATGGCCACCACCACCAACCCCAGCCCGAGACCGGCGAGCAGGTTGTCGGTGCGGCGAAAGTCCTCGCCCAGCAATGCCCAGATCACCATGGCGCCTCCGATCAGCAAGGCCATCACCAAGCCTGTGGAGCCCGCCGAAAATCCCGAGGCATGCGAAACCCAGACCGGCATGGCCGCACCCATGGGAATGTCAAACGCGACCTGATCCAGGGTGTTGACGCGCCACACGGCCAGCACGCCGCGTAAGGTGGCCAAGGCGGCGAAGCCCATCACCACAAAGACCACCAAGGATTTCAAACTGCCCGCGCCGATGCGCACCAGGGTCTTGTTGCCGCAACCCGACGCCAATACCATGCCAAAGCCAAACACGGCGCCCCCGACCAAGGCGGAGAGCCAGACGATGCGGCCCGAGGTGTAGATGGATTTTCCCGGATCGATCCAGCCCCCCCACGCCATGGCGTAAAAGCCGATCATGGCCACGCCCGCCGCCATGACCCACATGCGCATGCGGGTCCAGTCGCCCATGTTCACAATGTCACTGATCGCGCCCATGGTGCAGAAATGGGTGCGCTGGGCGATGAAGCCAAACACCGCCGAGGCCGCAAAAGCGGCCCACAGGACCCATGTTTGTAATTGCTGAAGTTCGGCGATGTTCATGGTCGCCGATTGTAGAAGCTAGGCACCAGCCCGGCCCGCGCAAGGCCAAGGGCCTGCGCGAGGCCTGCTCCGTGATCAGCGCAAGCGGGCGAGGCGTTCCCTGGCAGCGGCAGCGGCTTCGGACTGCGGGTGCAGCTTGACCAGATCGTCCAGCGTGCGGCGTGCGCCTTTGCTGTCTTTGACTTCGACCTGGCTGTTCGCCATGGCCAGCATGGCTTCGGGCGTGCGCAGGTGCTGGGGAAACTGGCTCACCAGCCGCTTGTGGCTCTCTATCGCATCCTTGTAGGCGCGGCTGGCGTATTGGGCGTTGCCCAGCCAGTACAGGGCCGAAGCGGTGTAGCCACTGTCCGGATAACGGCGCACAAAGCTGGTGAACGCCTGCGCTGCGGCCTCGAACTCCGACCGCCGCAACACTTCCATCGCGCCCTCAAAGTCTTTTTTCTCCGCCGGTGTCGCCAAGAACTCGGCGCCATCGAGCACGACCTTGGTCGGCTCCACCTGTTTGAGCCGCTCATTGATGCCGCTTTGCACGTCCTTTTGCTGGCGCTGCAGTTCGGACACTTCGCGTGCGAGCTGTTCGTTCAGGCCACGCAGGCGCGCAATCTCTGCGCGCAGCTGCTCGATCTGGTTGGACAAATCCAGCAAGCTGCGGCGGTCGGCAGCGCCGGCGTCACGGGCCTCCTGATCGGCGGCCTCCGAGGCCTGCCGATTCGCATCGACTTTCTGCCGCAGCTCGATGATGGCCTTGCGCGCCTCGTCATCGCCAAACAATGCGTGCGCATGCATGGGCCAGAGCGCGGCCAAGGCCAGCGCGCTGGCGCCGATCCAGCGCATCGAACATCCAGCCGGCTTGTTGTTCAGAGAGATGGAGTTGGCCATGGATTCAACGGTAGGTCAGTTCCACACGGCGGTTCTTGGCATACGCCGCTTCGCTGGCACCTGTCACGGCGGGCTTTTCTTCACCAAAGCTCACCGCCTCCATCTGGGCATCGCTCACACCCAGCAAAGCCAGTGCGCGGCGCACCGCCTCACCCCGCTTTTGCCCCAGCGCCAGGTTGTACTCGCGCCCACCTCGATCGTCGGTATGGCCTTCCAGTGCCACGCGCTTGCCCGTATGGATTTTCAAATAGCGCGCGTGCGCCTCCAGCGTGGGGGCGAACTCGGCGCGCACTTCAAAGCTGTCGTAGTCGAAGTACACGACCCGTTCCATGTTCTCGGGCTGCATGGCATCGTTGCCGCCCACTTGCACGCCGGCAACGCCTTGTTGATCGACACCTGCGCTCTGGCCACCGGCACTACCGGGACTCACGGCGGTGGCGCTGCGGTTTTCCACCGGCACGTCGTCGAGCTTCACGCCCGAGCTGCATGCCGCCAGGGTTGCGGCCACTACCAGCACCGCCAGGCGGGAGCTCCAGGAGCGAGCACGGGAAACACCCGGTGTGGTCGGGTTCTGGGCTGCGATCATCGTCTTGGCGTCTTGGGTCATGCGAATTCCTTTGCGTATGGGATGAGAGGGGGGTTGTACTTGTGGTCAACCCCGAAGGTGCGCTGTTTCAGCGCGAGAACGGGCCCCATTCGGGCTCGCGGATGTCGCCCTGGGCACCGGCCAGCCGCGTCTTGATGCGGCCATCGACGGTGGTGGTCATCAACGCCTCTTGCCCCTTCTCACGGGTAGCGTAAATGATCAGACGGCTGTTGGGGGAAAAACTCGGGCTCTCGTCGGCGCTGGTGCTCGTGAGCGCGGTCACGGTGCCGCTGGCCAATTCCATCACGTGGAGCCGGAACTCGCCATTGACGCGCGAAATGAACGCCAACCAGCGCCCGTCCGGGCTCGGGGCGGGTGAAATGTTGTAGCTACCGTTGAAGGTGATGCGCTTGGCGTCACCCCCTTGTGCGCCCATGCGGTAAATCTGAGGCGAGCCGCCACGGTCGCTCACGAAAAACAGCGATTTTCCGTCTTCGCTGAACACGGGTTCGGTGTCGATGCTGCTGGATTGGCTCAGACGGCGCGGCTCACCGCCATTCGCGTCCAAGGCATACAGCTGCGCATTGCCCGAGATCGACAAGGTGGCCACCAGTTGGCGGCCATCGGGCGACCAGGTGGGGGCGCTGTTTGAGCCCTTGTAGTTCGCCAGCAGGCGGCGTTTGCCGGTTGCCACGTCGTGGGTGTAAATCACCGGCTTGCGCGCCTCGAAAGACACATATGCGATCTGGGCGCCATTGGGCGACCAGCTGGGCGAGATGATGGGTTCGGGGCTGGACAAGGCGGCGCGCGCGTTCTCGCCATCGGCATCGGCCACCCACAGGCTGTGCCCGCGGCTGGATTTGGTCACGTAAGCGATGCGGGTGGAGAACACGCCTTTCTCGCCGGTGAGCTTTTCGTAGACCTGATCGGCTACACGGTGCGCAGCCTGCCGCAAATCCGCCGCCGCGACCGGAAAGCTCAAGCCCAACAGATCCTGCCCCTTGACCACGTCCCACAGACGAACACGCACATCGAAGCGTCCGTCGGCCAGCTTGATGACGCTGCCCACGACCAGCGAATCGGCGCCCTTTTCGCGCAAGGAACTGAGTTCGGGGCGCGAGTTTTCGTCCAGGCCTTTGACCAATGGATCGACAAAACGGAACTGGCCGCTGCGCTCGAGGTCGGCCCGCACAATCGCCGCGATGTCTTGGCCCGCGCCTTCGTTGCCTTTGAACGCAACGGCAGAAAACGGGAACTGGGTCAAACCCACGCCCGACACCTCCACCCGAAACTGCGCATGGGCCTGCGGCACGTGCAAAAACATCCAGGGCAAGCTGCTTGCCAAGCCCAGCAAGGTTTGGCGGCGGGTCGGGTTCAACGGGTGATTGCGGCTCAAATCCTGCTTCCTTTGTGTCTTGGTCGATCGTGATGGCAACGGCTTTTCAATGGGCAAACGTTCGTACCACCAACGCAACCGATAATAACGGACCGAAAATTCACACCCGTGACAAGATGTGTGGCTGCGCGGTTCGAGCGCCCTCGTCGCCCGTTTGTTCCGCAGCCGTGCATCTTCTCTCCTGTCCCCACTTCCACCGACCCGCACTTGAGCGCCAGCCCTCCCTCTCCCACACCGACCAGCACCGTCGCGCAGCGCCTGCGACGGCTGTGGCCCTATTTCAGTTCGGCCCGCATGGGCATGCTGCTGGCCGCGGTGGGCACCCTGGTGGGCGCCCTGACCGAACCCCTGATACCGGCTCTGCTCAAGACTCTGCTCGACCGCGGCTTTGGCCAGAAGGACATCGATCTGTGGATGGTGCCGGTCTCGCTCATGGGTCTGTTTGGCGTCCGGGGCCTGGCCGGCTTCGTGGCGCAATACGCGCTGTCGTACACCGCCAGCCGGGGCATGTTGAACATGCGCCGGGCCATGTTCGTGAAGCTGAACGACGCGCAAATGACGCTGTTCGTGCGCCAGAGCGCGAGCAAGCTGTCCAATACCCTGGTCTACGAAGTGCAGACCGGGTCCACGGTGCTGGTCGGTGCCTTGCTGACCCTGACCAAGGACAGCCTCACCCTGGTCGCGCTGCTGGGCTACCTGCTGTACCTCAACTGGAAACTCACGCTGATCGTGCTGCTGCTGTTCCCGGGGCTGATCCTGATCATGCGGGTGCTCTCGCGCCGCTTGTACCAGATCACCAAGTCCACCCAACAAGCGACCGACGAGCTGGCCTATGTGGTGGAAGAAAACGCGCTGGCACACCGCATGGTGCGCCTGCATGGCGCGCAAGCACGCCAGACCCAGCGTTTTGATGTGCTCAGCGTGACCCTGCGCCGGCTGGCCATGAAATCCACCGTGGCCCAGGCCGCCATGACGCCGCTGACCCAGTTGCTGGCCGCAGCCGCCCTGTCGGCGGTGATCGCGGTGGCGCTCTGGCAAAGCACCAGCAGCGGGGTGAGCGTGGGCAACTTCGTGGCTTTCGTGACCGCGATGCTGATGCTGATCACGCCGATCCGCCACTTGGCCGAAATCGCCGGGCCCATCACCCGGGGTTTGACCGCGCTGGAACGCGGACTCGACCTGATCGACAACACCCCGGCCCAGACCGGTGGCACACACCAGGCCGAGCGGGTGTCTGGCGCCCTGAGCTTGCGCCAGGTCTGGGTGCGCTACCCGTCGCGCGACGGATCGCCCCAGGACACGGCAGAGGCCGAGCGGCACGCCGCCTTGCGCGGCATCGATCTGGACATCCACCCCGGTGAAGTGGTGGCTTTTGTTGGCCCGTCCGGATCGGGCAAAACCACGCTGGCCAATCTGTTGCCCCGGTTCGTGGAAGTCGAGCGCGGCGAGGTCATGCTCGACGGTGTGGCCTTGCCCGAATGGGATCTGACCAGCTTGCGGCGCCAGTTCGCCATGGTCAGCCAGGACGTGGTCATGCTCAACGACAGCCTGGCCGCCAACGTGGCCCTGGGCGAAGCCGGGCCGGCGCTGGACGAGGCGCGGGTAACGGCGGCCCTGCTGTCGGCCAATCTGGGCGAGCTCATCACCCGTTTGCCACAAGGCATCCACACCACGGTGGGGCACAACGCGGCCGAACTCTCTGGCGGGCAGCGCCAGCGCCTGGCG
>NZ_JBFJMY010000236.1:0-6589 GCF_041633695.1 Hydrogenophaga sp. | reverse complement strand
GTAAAAATGCCGACGTTTGCCTACACCGCCCGAGACCTTGCGGGCAAACAGGTAACGGGGACGCTGGAAGCGACCGGCGAGCGAGAGGTAGCCGCGATCCTTTCGGAGCGCGCACTGTTTCCGGTCAAAGTCGATGATTTGGCACAGAACGCCGGAGCCCTTGCTTCGCTGACCGGCCGGCGCAAGAAGGTCAGTGGCCAAACGATGGCCGTCTTTTACTCGCAGCTGGCGTCTCTGTTGCGCAGTGGCGTGCCGATGATTCGATCGCTGCATGTGCTGGGCGATCAAACCTCTGATTCGGTCTTGGGCGAAGTCGTCGGCGACATACGAGCTCGTGTGGAAGACGGCGAACCGCTCGGCCAGGCGATGGCGCGCTACCCCCGGGTGTTCAGTGAGATGGCGGTCAATATGGTCCGCGCCGGAAGCGAGGGCGGGTTTCTGGAAGATGCCTTGGACCGCGTCGGAATCTTTACCGAGTTGCAAGAAGACCTCAAAGGCCGCACCATCAGCGCGCTGGCTTATCCAGTGTTTCTGTTTTCCGTGGGCACGGTGGTGCTGACCGCGCTGCTCGTCTTTTTTGTTCCCAAGTTTGATGTGATGTTCGATCGCTTGCGGCAAAAAGGCGAGATGCCGAAGCTGACCGAAGGCTTGTTGGCATTCAGCAATATGCTGCAAAGCTACGGCTGGCTGATCTTGATCGTCGTATTCGCACTGCTGGTCGTACTGAAAGTTCGGCTCAGTACCGATGCGGGCAAGGATTTCGCGGACCGCATGAAACTGAAAATCCCCGTGCTGGGCAGCATCCTGATGAACCTGGCCGTAGCTCGCTTTTGTCGAGTCTTGGGCACCTTGCTGGGCAATGGAGTCCCGATCCTGAAGTCGCTGGATATCAGCCGCACCGCAGCAGGCAATCGTTTGCTAAGTCAGTCCATTGCGGACGCCACCGAGAATATCCGTAGTGGCGAGAGCCTGGCATCCCCACTCAGGGCATCAGGTCATTTCCCCATCACAGTCGTGGAGATGATCAGCGTTGCGGTGTTGCTGGACTTGCTGGTGGTCGTGGCGGTGAGATGGCACCACATCCGGCGCATGCGGCGCGTGACCATGGACTTACAAGACTCTGCGCTCTGGTGATGTGGCGTGACGTCGCCTGAGGCGAACCGCGCCTAGGTGGGGCAGGGCGCACTTTCGTTGCGGTGCGCATGCAACGGATCTTGGTTTTTGATGACGGCCATTCATTGAACGTCAAACTGGCACCAGACTGGCACCAGGCGATTCCAGAAAACAAAAAAGTCAGCAGGCGCTAACCTGCTGACTCTTGATTTACTTGGCTCCCCGACCTGGACTCGAACCAGGGACCTGCGGATTAACAGTCCGTCGCTCTACCAACTGAGCTATCAGGGAACAGCCTCAAATTATAGTGCCGTTTTCGCCAGTTTTTGGCTGCAGGTCATTTTTTTGCTCCGTGTGCCGTGCAAAGGCTTGTTCGAGTTCGTGCACAGCGGCTTCGGGGTCGGCTGCGGCGGTGATGGCGCGCACCACGGCAAAGGCATCCACGCCGCTGTTTGCGATGGTGGGCAGGCGCGCCAGGTCTATGCCTCCAATCGCCACCACCGGTGTGCCTTGGAGCAAGCGGGCATAGGCGCGCAACCTGGCGCTTCCTTGGGGAGGGGTCGGCATCTGCTTGAGTGTCGTGGGGTAGACCGCGCCCAAGGCGATGTAGCTGGGTGCGAGGCGGTGGGCGCGCTGTATTTCGGCGTAGCCATGTGTGCTCAGGCCGAGCCGCAAGCCGGCCTTCCGTATCGCGTTCAAGTTGGCGCTGTCCAGATCTTCTTGCCCCAGGTGTACGCCATACGCGCCGGCGCGAATGGCTTCTTCCCAGTGGTCGTTGATGAACAGGCTGCAAGCGGTGCCTTGAACCGCAGCGACCGCCGCCTCTACCTCGGCGCGTATGGCTTGTGGGTCGCGCGATTTGAAACGCAGCTGCACGGTGCGCACGCCAGCCGCCGCCATGCGGGCAACCCAGGCCGCAGTGGGCAAGACCGCATACAGGCCTCGGAGCTTGGGGCAAGGCACGAAGGCTTCGCCAGGTGGCGGTGCGCGCAGCCCAAAATCGTGCGGATGACTGGGCCAGTCTAGGGCATGGAACGCGCCCGTTCGCGCACTTTGGGTGTTCCATGCCTGTGCGACGCACTCGGCATCTTCGACCATGAACCCCAGCCTGCGTGCGGCGGCGAAAGCCACTGCGTAGGTGGAGTGATCCACCGGGTGGGCCTGGGCGTCTGCATGCGATGGCAAGCCCAAGGCCGCGTGTGCGTGCACTATGGCTTCCATCTGGGCAAGGGCGGCGCTCATGGCCGCTGGCTTTCGACCGTCTGGTGCCAGAAAGGCGTGTCGAGCAAGGGCGTGCTGGGCTGCGCCACGTCTTGCGCGGCGATGCCACCCGCGAGAAAAGCGAGGCGTCCCGCCCGCACACTTTGCGCGAATGCTTGGGCCATGCTGACGGGGTCGCGTGCCAACGCGACGGCGGTGTTGAGCAGCACCGCATCAAACCCCCATTCCATCACCTGGCAGGCGTGGGAAGGCAGGCCCAGGCCGGCGTCGACGATCAAGGGCACGTCCAGCCGTTCACGCAGCGTGCGCAGTGCGTACGGGTTGATGGGGCCCTTGCCGGTGCCGATGGGGGCGGCCCAGGGCATGACGGCCTGGCAACCCACATCGACCAGGCGGCGACACAACACCAGATCGTCGGTGCTGTAAGGCAGCACCTTGAAGCCCCGCTGAATCAAGGCTTCGGCCGCGCTGGCCAGCTGCAAGGTGTCGGGCTGCAAGCTGTAGTCGTCCCCAATCAGTTCCAGTTTGATCCAATCGGTCTGGTACAGCTCGCGCGCCATTTCGGCCGTGTGTATGACTTCCTGCGCGCTGTGGCAGCCCGCCGTATTGGGCAGCATGGGCACTTGCATCTGCTGCAACAAGGATGAGAAAGCCTGACTCGCACCGGCGTCGCCCGCGCTTTGGCGCCGCAGTGACGCGGTGAGCATGCAGGGTTGTGCGGCTTGCACCGCCTGGTGCAACACCTCGGGCGATGGGTAGCGGGCTGTGCCCAGCATGAGCCGGCTTGAAAAGGTTTGGCCGTACAACAGCAGAGGGTCTTGGACGATGGCGTTCATGGTTGCAGAGGTGTTGAGGCGTTTATCCGCCGGTGATCGGGACGATGATGTCGATCTGGTCGTTCGCTTGCAAAGCGGTGTGCATGTGCTGCGCCTTGGGCACAAAGCGCTGATTCAGCGCGGTGGCAAAGGGCCCACCGACCTGCGCCAGTTGCAGGGCATCGGCGAGCGTGCAGTTGGGTGGCACTTCCAGCGGTTTTTGGTTGACGAGGATTTGCATGTCAGTGGAGAGTGGACAAAGATGGTTCGGCGAAAGGCACGCCCAGCGCCTGGGCCAGTTGCGAACGGCCGTGCTGCATCCATTCGCACACCACGTCCAGCATGGCCGGTGCGACCAGAAATCCATGGCGGTACAAACCGTTGATTTGCAGCACTTGTGGTGCAATCTGGCGCACGCTGGGCAGGTTGTCGGGCAAGGTGGGGCGGTTGTGGGTGCCGATCTCCAGGATGCGCGCCTCGCCAAATCCGGGGTGCACCGCATAGGCTGCGCTCAAGAGTTCGAGCGTGGAGCGCACGCTGGCCGGCGAGCTGTCGCTGGACTCGATTTCGGTGGCCCCGACCACGTACACGTGGTCGGGCTTGGGTGCGATGTAGATCGGATACCGGGGGTGCAGCAAACGGATGGGGCGGTTCAGGTGCACGTCGGGCGCGTGCAAGCGCAACACCTCGCCCCGCACGCCGCGCAAGCGAGACCAGTCCGGCTGCGCGCCCAGCCCACGGCAGTCCAGCACCCAGCCGCCTTGGTGCTCTTGTTCGGCCCGGGCTTGTGCCAGTGTGTACGCGGTGTTCCATTGCACCGAGACGCCCAGGCTGGGCAGCGTTTCCATCAGGATGCGCAACAACTGCCGACTCTCCAGCTGGCCTTCTTCGGGCAGGAAAAGACCTTGGTTGAACCGAGCCGCCAGCGCCGGTTCCAACGCCGCCACACCGGCACTGTCTTGCGGCTGCGGTCGCGGCAGCGAGGGCAGGGCGCGTGCCGCGTTGGCCATTTGGGAGCCGAAGCGGTGCAGTTGCGCTTCGTCCTGGCGGTGCCACAACACCAGCGTGCCTGCGCGCTGGAAAAACGCGGGTTCTGGCAGGCGGCTGAGCAACTCTGGCCAACGCAGCAAGGCGTGCCGGCCCATCGCCACGACGCAGGGCTCGGTGATCGCCGATTCGGCCAAAGGCGCGAGCATGGCCGCCGCCACCCGGGCGGCCGAACCTGTGCCCTGGGCATCGGTGGCTTCCACCACGCGCACCCGGTGGCCCGCCTGGGCCAGCACCACGGCAAGCAAACGGCCCATCAGCCCGGCGCCCAGGATCAACACGGGTACTTGGGCAGCGGTGCCAGAGATAGAGCCCGGTGGGCTCTTGGTGGGTATCCGGTCGGTCATGACAAGGCTCCAACATGGGCGGCGCCAGGTGCGGGATAATTTTCGGCATGCGCACTTCGTCCCATCCACCGTTTCAGTACCCGCGTGCCTTGAGCATCGCCGGCTCCGACTCGGGCGGCGGTGCCGGCGTTCAGGCCGATCTGAAAACCTTTGCGGCCTTGGGCTGCCACGGCATGACCGCCATCACCGCGCTGACGGCGCAGAACACCTTGGGCGTGCGGTCCATACACCCGGTTCCTGCGGCGTTCGTGCAAGCGCAAATCGAAGCCGTGGCCGAGGATATTGGGGTGGACGCCATCAAGATCGGCATGCTGCATTCGGCCGAGACGGTGCGGGTGGTCGCCAGAACCATCGAGCGCTTTGCTTTCCGGCATGTGGTGCTGGATCCGGTGATGGTGGCCAGCAGCGGTGAGCAGTTGATGGAAGATGCGACGGTGGCGGCGCTGGTCGACGAGCTGTTCCCGCTGGTCACCCTGGTCACACCCAACCTCGACGAGGCCACGCGGCTGCTGGGGCGCCCGGTGCGCGGCCTGGGTGATCTGGAGCGTGCCTGCACCGAGCTGCTGGCGCTGGGCGCGCCCGCCGTTCTGCTCAAGGGCGGGCATCTCGCGGGGGCTGAGCTGGTGGATGTTCTGGCCCAAGCAGGCACTGGCACAGAAGAGTGGCTGCGTTTGAGTGGGCCGCGCATCCACAGCCGCAACCTGCACGGCACGGGCTGCACCCTGTCGGCCGCTGTGGCAGGATTTTTGGCCCAGGGGCTGGCCTTGGACGAGGCGGTGCGCCGAGCGCATGCCTATACGCGCAAGGCGATTGAAACCGGGGTCGATGTGCTCACCGGCGCCGGCCAAGGGCCTTTGAACCATGGGCATGCGCCCATGAGCATGCAGCGCCATCGGCGCTGAACCCGGGACGCTCGCCAGCACCAGGCCGCAGGCCGTCGCTTGCGCGGCTGCGCCGGAAACACGACCCAGGCGCTCGCGGGTCAAAAAAACGACGGGATGGATTCTGCTGTGCGGTGTGCCGTGCATGGTGTCTGGACAAGACAACGCAGCTGGCAAAACCAAAGGGCCGGTGGCTGGGCGCCAAAGGCGCGCCATGAGAGCGGCGACGGCCCGGTTTGCTTCCCTGCGCGAGGATTACCTCAATCAGGTTCAAAGGGACTTTCTCAGTCGCGGCCTTGGCCGCAACACCCCTAGCGGATGCGCTCTTGCGAGCACACGGAATTGTAGGCGCAAAAAAGCCCTCCGCAGAGGGCTGGTTTTGATCGGCGTCAGCGCTCAGTCAAAGACCGGGCTTTCCACACCCAGCACCTTGTGCAGTTTGGGGCTGGTGGTGGTGTATTGCAGAAACACCTTTTTCTCGGGGAAGATGATGGGCATGGCGCCAAAGGCGGCCAGCGCACATTCGTGGAAGCCCGAGAGAATGAGCTTTTTCTTGCCGGGGTAGGTGTTGATGTCGCCCACCGCAAAAATGCCGGGAACGCTGGTGGAAAACTTCTCCGTGTCCACCACCAATTGTTTGCGCTCGATCTCCAGACCCCACTGGGCAATGGGGCCCAGCTTGGGTGAAAGCCCAAAGAACACCAGCAACACGTCCAGTGGCACCACGCGGGTGACACCATCGGCCCCGGTGACTTTGGCGCCGGTGAGCCGACCGTCTTTTTCTTCCATGCCGGTGATCTGACCGACGATGAATTGCATTTCCAGCTGTTCGCACAGCTCGCGCATTTTGGCCACGTTGGCCGGCGCGGCCTTGAAGCCGTCGCGGCGGTGGATCAGGATCACGCTTTCGGCCTTGTTCGGGCCTTCCGCCACGAAGTTCAGCGCCCAGTCGAGGGCCGAATCGCCGCCACCGACGATGACCATGTTCTTGCCCGCGAAATCGGCCGGGTTCTTGACCCGGTAGAAGAGCTGGGAACCCTCAAACTTGTCCAGGCCATCGACTTTCAACAAGCGCGGCTGGAAGGCGCCAACGCCCGCCGCGATGAAGATGGTTTTGGTGAGAAATTGGCGTCCTTTGGACGTTTCCACAAAGAAGCGCCCATCG
>NZ_JBFJMY010000235.1:0-6610 GCF_041633695.1 Hydrogenophaga sp. | reverse complement strand
ATTGTTCCACACGCAGCACTTTGCCGTCCCGAAACGAGGGTGTGCCCCGGATCTCACCCGTCACCTGGCCTTGTGCGTCGTGTTCGAGTTCGACCGCGATCAACTCGTCCACGCCAAAGGCCTGGGCGATCGGGCGGGTCACGAATTCGTTGGTGGCGGTGACGACGACCACGGTGTCACCCGCCGCCTGGTGCGCCCGCACCAAGGCCAGCGCCGGTTCGCGCAGCGCGGGCAAGATGGTGCTCTGCATGAAGCGTTCGTGGGCTTGTTGGGCCTGCTCCATGCCGTGTTCGCGCAAAACTTCGGTGGCAAAGCGCACGTACTCGGCAATGTCCAGCGTGCCGTCCTGGTAGCGCTTGTAAAAGGCGTCGTTGGCCCGGGTGTGGGTTTCGGCATCGCGCCAGCCGAGCGCCACGGTGAACTGACCCCAGGCGTGGTCGGAATCCAGCGGCAGCAAGGTGTGGTCGAGGTCGAACAGCGCGAGTCGTAAGGGTTTGGGGGCGCTGGGGTCCGCGCTGTGTACCAGCGCCGTGGAAAGGTCGGTCATTCGTTCTCTAACATCGATTTGATCAGTGGGATGGTGATGGCGCGCTGGGTACGCAGGGCGTAGGCATCGAGCTGATCGAGCAGCATCATGAGGCTGGAGAGGTCGCGCGAGAAACGCCGCAGCATGAAGTCCATCACCTCGTCCCCCAGGAACACGCCGCGCTCGTCGGCGGCGCGGCGCAGCACCGAGCGGCGTTCGGTCTCGCCCAACGCGTGCAGCTGGAACACGTGGCCCCAGCCCAGGCGGGTGCGCAGATCTTCGCGCAATTGCAAATCGGCGGGCGGGCAGGCGGCGGCGGCCAGCACCCAGCGCGCCGGGCCGTGCGCCGGGTTCTGGGCGTTGACGAACCAGTTGAAGGCGGCGGCCTGTTGGTCGGCGGTGTAGAGGTGGCAGTCGTCGAGCAAGACCGCGTCCCAGTGTTCGTCGAATTCGCTCGGGTCCAGCGTGCTGGCGTCGATCCAGCCGACCCGGCTGCCCTGGTCGCGCAAAGCCTCGCGCACCGCGCGCAGCAGATGCGACTTGCCGCTGCCGCTCTCGCCCCAGAGGAAAGTGGGAACCGGCGAGCGTTTGGGATTGCCCGCCCAGAGCGCCAGGTGCTCCGCAGCGGCCTCGTTGCCAGCCGGCACAAAATTGCTCAAGGTGGACACGGGCGACAAGCCGATGTCCAGCGCGAGCTGCTTCATGGCGCCGGGTTCGGTGCTCATGCAGGACCGTTCATGTCGGTGTCGGCAGCGGGTGGCAGCGCACCCTGCGCATCGGTGTACAAGTCGCTGGCCATGTAGCCGCGTTTGGCACGGCGAATCGCCACCAGCAACACCGCGCTGGCCGGCAAGGCCACCAGCACACCCACAAATCCGAACAAGTGGCCAAAGGCCAACAAGGAAAAGATCACGGCAATGGGATGCAAGCCGATGCGTTCGCCCAGCAAACGCGGCGTCAGGTACATGCTTTCTGCGACCTGCCCCACCCCGTAAACCGCCGCTACCAGCGCCACGCCCAGCAGACTCTGGAACTGCAACACCGCGGCCAGCAAGCCCATCACCAGACCAAGCCCAAAGCCCAGATACGGAACAAAAACCGCCAAACCGGTGAACACGCCGATGGGCAATGCCAGCTTGAGACCGACCGAGGCCAGCGCCACGGTGTAAAAAACCGCCAGCACGCCCATGACCAGCAACTGGCCCCGCAAATACTGGCCCAGCACCTCGTCGGTTTCGTCCAGAAAGCTTTGTGTGCTCACCTGCCAACGGGGTGGGATCAAGCCCTTGGTGCGGGCCACCATGCCCGACCAGTCCAGCAACAGGTAGTAGGCGACGATGGGCATCAAAATGAGGTTGCCAAACACCGCCGCCAGGGCGCTGCCCCCGATGCGCAGCGACGACAGCAGGCCGTTGATCAGTTCGCTTTCGCGCCCGGTGATGAGCTGGCGCAACCATTCGCGCACCTGTCCGGTGTCGACCTGCAGATCCAGCCCAAAACGGGCCGCCAAGGGCAACAGCAATTCGTTGAGCCGGTCCAGCAGCTCGGGCACCTGCTCTTTCAGCAACGGCACCTGTTTGGTGATCACCGGCACGATGAGCAAAAATACCGCCAGCAGCACCAGCATGAGCAAGGTGATGGCCAGACCCGCGCCCAGCCAACGCGGCACGCGCAAACGGTGCAAGCGCTCGACCAGTGGCTGCAGCGCATAGGCCAGCACACCCGCGAGCAAAAACGGCATCAGAACCGGTGCCAGCAGCCACAGCAAGAGCCAGATCACGACCGCGATGGCGCCCCAGGCCAGGCTGCGGATTTGAAATGGTGTGAATTGCATGGAAGAGGACAGGTGGATGGAGAACAGGCGTCTTGGGGACGAACCCTTAAAATCAGGGCCAAATTCTAGTCCGCCACCCCCATCATCACCGCAACCGCTCCCCAAACCCGCCCGGCGCCTGCCCAAGTCCTGCTTTGAATGGCCGAACGGCGCCCAGCGACCGCCCTCTTTCCTCTCCACCGAACGCCTTTTACGCCGAGCCCTTTGCGCCATGACCCACAGCACCACTCCCCTTTCCTACAAAGACGCCGGCGTTGACATCGATGCGGGCGATGCGCTCATCGAACGCATCAAGCCCCTGGCCAAAAAAACCATGCGCGAAGGCGTGCTGGCCGGCATTGGCGGCTTTGGTGCGCTGTTCGAGGTGCCCAAGCGCTACAAAGAACCGGTGCTGGTGAGCGGCACCGACGGCGTGGGCACCAAGCTCAAGCTGGCCTTTGAATGGAACATGCACGACACCGTGGGCATCGACCTGGTCGGCATGAGCGTGAACGACGTGCTGGTGCAAGGCGCCGAGCCCTTGTTCTTTCTGGACTATTTCGCCTGCGGCAAGCTCGACGTGGACACCGCAGCGGCCGTGGTCGGCGGCATTGCCAAAGGCTGTGAGCTCAGCGGCTGCGCACTGATCGGCGGCGAAACCGCCGAAATGCCCGGCATGTACCCGGCCGGTGAGTACGACCTGGCCGGTTTCTGCGTCGGTGCCGTCGAAAAGGCCAAGATCCTGACCGGCCAGAGCGTCACCCCCGGCGACGTGGTGCTGGGTCTGGCCTCGCACGGCGTGCACTCCAACGGCTTTTCGCTGGTGCGCAAATGCATCGAACGCGCGGGCGACAACCTGCCCGAGACCCTGGACGGCCAGCCGTTCAAACAGGCGGTGATGGCGCCCACCCGCCTGTACGTGAAGAACGTGCTCGCCGCGCTGGCGGCCCACCCCATCAAGGCGCTGGCCCACATCACCGGTGGCGGTCTGCTGGAAAACATTCCCCGCGTGCTGCCCGAAGGCACGGCCGCACACCTGAAAAAAGGCAGCTGGCCACAAACCGAGCTGTTTGCCTGGCTGCAAAAAACCGCGGGCATCGACGACACCGAGATGAACCGCACTTTCAACAACGGCATCGGCATGGTGGTGGTGATCGCCGCCGACCAGGCCCCGGCCTGCGCCGCCATGCTGCGTGAACTCGGTGAAACGGTGTTCGAAATCGGCGTCATCGCGGCGCGCGGCGATGCACCGGCCGTGGTCGTGGCTTGATGTCCTGATTTGATCGGTGCCTGTCTGCCTGGTGTGCAGACAGCGAGAAGAATGGCATAAACAATGGGCTGCTGAACCACAGCAACCGGAGCCCTGCCATGAAAACCTGTCTGATCGTGATCGACGTGCAAGAGTCGTTTCGACGCCGCCCCTTCTTCACCGAAGCGCTGCTGCCCGCGTATCTGGCGGCACAAAACGCCTTGATCGAGGGCGCCGCCCGGGCGGGTGTGCCGCTGGTCCGGGTGTTTCACGTCGATGGTCCGCGCACAGCGGCGAATCCGTTTGCACCCGAATCCGGTCATGTGCGCCCGCTCGAAGGCCTGGCACCGTTCGAGCCCGCGCTCACGGTGCAGAAATCGCGCCACAGCGCCCTGATAGGCACGGGACTCGACGTATGGCTGGTGCGCAACGGCATCCAGCGCATCGTGATCAGCGGCATCCGCACCGAACAGTGCTGCGAAACCACCACCCGCCACGCCGCCGACCTGGGTTACGCGGTCGATTTCGTCACCGATGCCACGCTGACCTTCGACATGCGCCAGCCCGACGGCCAGACCTTGAGCGCCCAAGACATCAAGACCCGCACCACCACCGTGCTTCAGGACCGCTTCGCCACCCTGTGCACCGTGGAGCAAGCGCTGGAGCGGCTGGCATGAACCGGGCCGCTCACACGCTGCACGTGGCCATTCTTGCGTTCGACGGTGTGGAAGCGCTGGATCTGGCCGGACCTTACGAAGTGTTCACCACCGCCAGCCGTATGCACCAACGCCAGGCGCCAGACGATGCGGCACCGTTTGCCGTGAGCTGCGTGGCGCGGCAGCACCTGCCGGTGCGCGCCCGCGCCGGCATGACGCTGCTGCCCACCCACAGCTTTGCCGACTGCCCGGCGGTGGACCTGTTGGTGGTGCCCGGCGGCGTGATCGACGGTGTGCTGGCCTGCCCGGACACACTGGCATGGGTGGCCGCCACCAGCCAGCGTGCCGCCCTCACCGCCTCGGTCTGCACCGGCGCCTTTGTGCTCGCGGCCAGCGGCGTGCTCACGCACGGCCCGGTCACCACGCATTGGGAAGACATCGCCGACCTGGCCCGGCAGTTTCCGGCGCTGGAGGTGCGCACCGGCGTGCGCTGGGTGGAACAGGGCCGCCTGGTGACATCGGGTGGCATCAGCGCCGGTATCGACATGAGCCTGCACCTGGTGTCCCGCCTCGCGGATCTGGCGCTGGCCGAACGCACCGCACGCCAGCTGGATTTTCAATGGACCCGGGAAGGCGGCTGATGGCGGCTGGCGCTGCACCGATCCAGGTCGCGTTCGTGCTCATGCCCGACAGCCTGATCCTGGACTGGGCCGGCCCGGCGGAGGCCTTGCGCATCGCCAACCAATGCCTGGTGCAGCAAGAACGGCCACCGGCGTTCGCGCTGCGCTTCATCGGTCCTCGGCCCGAAACCACCACGTCGGTGGGCGCACAGGTGCATGGCATAGCCGCCCTGCCCGCGTCGTGGCCCGCTCCGACCTGGCTGGTACTGGTCGGCCAGCCAGGCAGCCGCATCGCCGTGGACACGCCCGAGTTGCAGGACTTGTTGCACTGGTTGCGGCCTTTGAAACTGGTGGAGCGGCAACTGGAGCTGGTCACGGTCTGCGCGGGGGCCTTGCTCGCCGCGCACGCGGGTTTGTTGTCGCGCCGCCGCGCCACCACCCACCACCACCATCTGGCGGAGCTGGCGGCGGTGGCACCCGATTGCGAGGTGCTGTCCAACCGGGTTTTCGTGCAGGACGGCCCCTTGTGCAGCAGCGCGGGTGTGACCACCGGCATCGACCTGATGCTGCACCGCATTGCCGCGGTGTGTGGCCCGGCGCTGGCGGCCCAGGTGGCGCAAAGCATGGTGCTGGCCTTGCGCCGGGGGCCCAACGACCCCGAACTGTCGCCCTTTCTGCTGCACCGCAACCACCTGCACGCGGCCATGCACCGGGTGCAGGACGCGGTGTCCCAACAACCGGAGCGGGCCTGGACGCTGACCGACATGGCGGCTGTGGCCTGCACTTCGACGCGCCACCTGGCGCGCCTGTTTCTGGAGCACTCCGGCATTTCGCCGTTGACCTACCTGCGCCAGATCCGGCTCGCGGTGGCCGAAGCGGCCTTGCGCTCGGGCCACAACGTGACGCAGGCGGCGGCGCTGGCGGGTTTTCAGTCGGATACGCAGTTGCGCCGCACCTGGCACAGCCTGGGTCTGAGCGGTACGCCGTCCGTGGGGCGTCAATGAACAACCGCTACGGTTGCCGCGACTCCAGGCGCTGTTGCAAGGCCTTGTAGTCGTTCAGACGCGGGCCGCCCAGGGCCAGCGCACGCTCGATGGCCTGGCGCGCCAGCGGCAAGCGGCCGCGTTCCAGGCGCACCTGCGCCAGGTTGTTCCAGGCATCGGCAAAGTCGGGGTGCACACGGGTCGCCATGTCGTAGGCGCCCTCTGCGCGGGCCAGTTGCCCCTGGGCATAGGCCGTGTTGCCCAGGCCGAGCAAGCTGATGCGGTCCTGGGGCCAGCGCCGCAAGGCGGCAGCGTAGGCGGTGTGCGCGGCGGCCGGGTCCACCCGTTCCAGCGCCGCCACGGCGCGGGTCCAGGTCTCGGCTTCGGCACTGGCGGGAATGTGGTCGGGTGCGCTCACCCGCAAGGCCCAGTGCTCGGAGCGCGCCCAGGTGTACTCGAACGTGCGCATGGACATGCGCAAGCGCGCCGTGGTGCCCGAATGCAACACCACCTCTTCGCGTGCGCGGTCAAAACCGACCAGCACCGCGTAATGCCACGACGGCGCAAACGACAAGCCCAGGTTCTGCAGCACCAGCACCGGCTGCCCGCTGGCCACTTCGCTCAACAGCTTGTCCAGGCGCGGCTCCAGCGGATAGCCCACCAGCCCCAGGCGCCGTGTGGCCGCCAGCATCTCCAGTTGCAAAGCCCCCTCGCGCCCGGGCACATACACCATGGGCGTGAGCTGTTCTTGCGTCACCGACTT
>NZ_JBFJMY010000234.1:0-6617 GCF_041633695.1 Hydrogenophaga sp. | reverse complement strand
CGGCCGAGGTGCACCAGCGTTCCCCGCGTTTCCACGCGGGCATCCAGGTGGCTTGGTTCTGATAGCGGCGCAGACACCGGCCGGCGCCGAGTCGCCAGGGTAGGCGCTCGGGGCGGCGTCCCATGTTTGTTCGCCGCTGGACGCGGAACCTGGCGCGCGGCCGGTTTTGCGCCGGCCGCACGCATCGCATGCCCCCATTTTGAGCATCCGTCAAGCGCGAAACCGGGACCTTGTGGTCGCGAACAGCGCGGTGTTTCTGCGCTTTCTGCGCCGAACACCCGCCGCTGTTATGGGTCAAAATGACCCGCTACACCCCAGCTCTGACTTCTCACTTGTACATGGTCAACGCCCCACCACAACCCCACAACGCCGGTGCCGATCACGCCACCCAGGACGGTGCGGCGGTTGGGCCCGTGCCGGGCGGCATGCCCTACGAGCAGATGTTCCAGCTTTCGCCGCTGCCGGGCAGTCTGGCGCGCAAGCAAGATGGCAAGGTGGTGGCCGTCAACGAAGCCTGGGTGGCCTTGACCGGTTTGCGCCCTGAACAGGTGGTTGGCCGCCGCACCGACGAATTCCCCTTTTGGAACGACCACGCCGATCGCGCGAAGTACCTGGCTCAACTCCCCAGTGCCCAGCAATCCCTTTTGTTGCGCTTTGCCGACGGCGCGCTGCACCGCCTGCGTCTGCACACCTCGGAGCTGGTGCTGGGTGGCGAAATCTATTTGCTCGTGTTCATGCAGGAGGTGACCCGTGAACACGAGGCCGAGGCGGCGCTCGAACGGGTCAATCTCGAATTGCAGCAGCGGGTGGAACTGCTGGAAGCGAGCGAAAAGCTGGCCCGCATAGGCCACTGGACCAACGACGCCGACGACAAGGGTGTGCTCTGGTCCCCGGGTCTGTACGACATTGCCGGGCTGGATCCGCAGTTGCCCATGGACCGGACCAGGGGTCGCGGCCGCATCCATCCCGACGATCTCCCCGCCTGGAACGAGGCCCGGCAGGCCAAGGATGGGCGCGAAATCCGCTACCGCTGGGCACACCCCGACGGCGAGACGCGCTGGTTGCGCACCCGCATCGGCAGCACGGCGGTGGGCAATGCCCCGCCGGTCGATTTCGGGGTGGTGCAGGACGTCACCTCCGAGCATTTGGCCAGCCAGCGCCAGGCCAATCAACTCACCTTGATCCAGAGCATCACGGCCAACATGCCCGGCCTGATGTACCAGGCGCGGCTGACAACGGATGGCCGCACACAGATCACCTTTGTCAACGACGCTGTGCGCGAGATTCTGGAAATCGAGCCGGCCGCGTTCATGCAGGATTCGCGCCTGCTGTTTTCGCGCGTGCACCCGGACGATCTGCCGGGAATACTGCAGTTTCTTCGCACCGCCAGCCGGGACCTCACACCCTGGCGCCATGTCACACGCGTCGTGTTGCCGAATCGGGGTTTGCGCTGGTGCAGTGTGGTGGCCGTGCCGCAACCCGACACGGACGGCTCTGTGCTCTGGCACGGTTTCATTGCCGACGTCACCGAGTCGGTGCTGGCGTCGCAGGTGCTGGAGAGACAGCACCACATGCTGGAGGCGGTGCAGCAGGCGCAAACCGAGTTCATCGAGGCGAACGACAAGCGCCGTGCTTTTGAAAAATTGCTGGAAGCGCTGCTGGTTGTGACCGGCAGCGAATACGGATTTGTGGGCGAAGTGCTGTACGACGCCAAGGGCCAGCCCTATCTCAAGACCCACGCCATCACCAACATCGCCTGGGACGAGGCTTCGCGGCGAATGCACGCCGAGCAGCAGGAAGCGGGTATGGAGTTTCGCAACCTGCATACCTTGTTCGGACACACGTTGGTGACCAAAGAGGTGGTGATCGCCAACGATCCCGCCAACGATCCACGTTCCGGTGGCAGACCCAGTGGCCACCCGAGCATGAATGCCTATCTGGGCATTCCCATTTTGGTGGACCAGGAACTGGTCGGCATGGTCGGTCTGGCCAACCGGTCTGCCGGATATGCGATGAAGGACGTGGAACTGCTGCAGCCCTTGCTGGGCTCGGTGCGCCAGCTGGTGCGTGCTTTGCGCCACACGGTGGAGCGCCAGCGCACGCAGCAACAGCTGGAAACCACGGGTGCATTGCTGGCGGAAAAAAGCCGCGCCTTGCAAGACACGCTGGACAGCATCAGCCAAGGCTTGATCAAGGTGGACGCCGATGGCCGCACGGCCATCTACAACCGCCGCGTTCTGGAACTGCTGAACCTGCCCGAGGCCTTGCTGGAGTCCCAGCCGACCCACGAAACCATCGTGCGCTTTCAACACGAGCGCGGTGACTTTGGAGAAAACCTGGAGCTGATCGAAGCCTCTGCCCGGGCTTATCTGGGGCCAGGGCCGCAAGCCGATGCGCCGGAAAAATACTGGCGCAGCACGCTGGATGGGCGCACGCTGGAAATCCGCACCCGCCGTCTGGACGATGGCGGCATGGTGCGAACCTACACCGACGTCAGCTCGTATTTCGAAGCCCAGGAGGCCTTGCGCTCGCAACGGCAGCGCCTGGAATGGGTGCTCGAGGCGACCCGCCCCGGTATCTGGGAGACCGATCTTCAGACCCGGGCGATGAAGATCAATGCCCGCTGGGGCGAGATGCTGGGTTACACGCAAGACGAGCTGGAACCGGCCACCATCGACACCTGGATCCGCTTGCTGCACCCCGAGGACGCGGTGGTCGCGTTGCGGCGCCTGAACGCGCACTGGCGTGGCCAGACCGCGTTTTATGAGTGCTATGTGCGCATCCTGCACAAGGACGGCCACTGGGTCTGGATCAACGACCGGGGGCGGGTGCACCAACGCGATGCGTCGGGTCGGGCGTTGTACATGTCGGGCACGCACCTGGATATCTCCGACCGGGTGGGCGCGCAGGAAGAAGCGCGCGCGCTCAATGCCGGCCTGGAGCAGCGCGTGGCCCAGCGCACCGCCGATCTGGAGCTCACGCTCAAGGACATGGAAGCCATCTCGTATTCGATCGCGCACGATCTGCGCGCCCCCTTGCGTGCCGTCAATGGCTTTGCGGCGATGATCGCCGAAGAAGAGCAGGAGCGCATGAGTCCTTCTGGGCGGGACATGTTCGCGCGCATCGTGCGCTCGTCGCGCAACATGGGCCAGATGCTGACCGATATGCTGTCGATGCTGCAAGTGGTGCGCGTCGAACTCGACGCGGTGGCGGTGGACATGAACGCCGTGACGCACGCGGCCATCGAGGCGCTGGCCAGCACCGATCCCCGGGCCCGTGTCGATGCCGAGCAGTTGCCACCCGCGCTGGGGGACGCGACCTTGTTGCGCCAGGTGTTGCTGAATCTGCTGGACAACGCACTGAAATACTCGCGCAACAGGGACGTGCCCCGGGTGCAGATTGGCTACGACGCCGAGCAGCGCGCCTATTTCATGCGCGACAACGGCGTGGGGTTTGACATGGCGCACGCGTCCAAACTGTTTGGCCTGTTCCAGCGTCTGCATGCAGGCTCTGATGTGCCGGGCATGGGTGTCGGGCTGGCCATCGTCTCGCGCATCATCGAACGCCACACCGGGCGCATCTGGGCCGAATCACAACCCGGCAGGGGAACCACCTTCTGGTGGACCTTGCCGGCGCCTTCAGACGGTGGATGACGGCGCGCTGGGTGGCGCCTCAGGGGTGTCGGGCGCGTCGGGGGCGGTAGGGGTATTCAGGGCCTCTGGCAGGGCCATCGGCTCGTCAGCGGGCTTCTGCAAGGCCTGGCGCACCGTGGCCTTGTCGCCGGCGCTGGCGAATTTGCTGTATTTGCCCAGCGAACCGATCAGCTGGCCATAAATCCGGGGGTTCGCGGCCAGACACTCTTTTTGTTCCAGAAAGTTGGCTTCGCCCGTGAAGTTGCCCACCAGACCACCGGCCTCGGTCACCAGCAAGGCGCCCGCAGCCACATCCCAGGGCGAGAGCCCGGTTTCAAAGAAGCCGTCGGAAAAACCCGCCGCCACATAGGCCAGATCGAGCGCAGCCGAGCCAGGGCGGCGCACGCCGGCGCAGCGCGGCATCACGTCGGCCAGCAGATTCAGATAGGTCTTGAACTGGTCGCCCGCGCGGAACGGAAAACCGGTGGAGAGCAGGCATTCGCGCATCTCGGTGCGCTTGGCCACCCGGATGCGCCGGTCGTTGAGGTAGGCGCCGCGTCCGCGCGTGGCGCAAAAGAGGTCGTTGCGGGTCGGGTCGTAGACCACCGCCTGCTCCAGCTTGTTGCCCACCATCAAGGCAATGCTGACGCAATAGACCGGAAAGCCGTGGATGAAGTTTGTGGTGCCGTCCAGGGGATCGATGATCCAGACATGGTCTGCCCCGCCATGGTGGCCCTCGCGCCGGCCCGATTCTTCGGCCCAGATCGCGTGGTCCGGGTAGGCGGTGAGCAAGATGTCGATGATGGCGGCTTCGGCCGCCTGGTCCACCTCGGTCACGTAGTCGTTGGTCGCCTTGGCCGCCACCCGTACCGACTCGATGTCGAGTGCGGCGCGGTTGATGATGGTACCTGCGGTGCGAGCGGCCTTGATGGCCACGTTGAGCATGGGGTGGAGGGTGGACGACATGAATTGTGAACCTTGGCACGACACGGGAGTGGCGCGCGACAGTGGAAGAGCGGCGGGGACCGGCCAGGCGATGCAGGGCGGCGACAATAACCCACATTTTACTTGCCCGCCACCTGTCCGCATGCGAACCCGATTTATTCTGATCCAGACCAGCCACGCCGGCAACGTCGGCGGCGTGGCCCGTGCCATGAAAGTGATGGGCTTTGACGACCTGGTGCTGGTGGCGCCGCGCTGGGCCAATGTGCTGCGCCGCGAGGAAACCATACAGCGCGCCAGCGGCGCCAACGATGTGCTGGCCAAGGCCCGCATCGTCGAGTCTCTGGACGAGGCGCTGGAGGGCATGGACCATTTGTGCGCCACCGCCATGACCCCCCGGGACTTTGGACCACCCACCCTCGCGCCACGCGCGCATTTTGATGCGCTGCTGCGCCCGACCGTGGCGGAAACACCTGACCAAACCCCGGCGCCAGCCGCGCCAGAAGGCGTTGCCTTCTTGTTCGGCTCGGAACGCTTTGGCATGCGCAACGAAGACGTTTACCGCTGCCACGCCGCGCTGTGCATCCCCACGGCGCCCGACTTCGGTTCGCTCAACCTGGCGGCAGCGGTGCAACTCATCGCCTACGACTGGCGGCAGGCGCTGGGTGGATTTGCGCCGCCCGCAGCGGCTGCGCCGCCGCGCAGCCTGGCCGACACACAGGCGCTGGCGGGGCTGCTGCAGCACCTGGAGCAGGCGCTGGTGGCGGTGGATTTTCTGGATCCCGAGGCGCCCAAGAAGCTCATGCCCCGGTTGAACCAGCTTTTCAACCGGGCTGCATTGAGCGAGGAAGAAGTCCACATTCTGCGCGGTGTTGCCAAGGCCATGCTGAAGACCGCGCAGCAAGCGAAGCGCTAGACTCACGCGTATGTTTGCCCGCATCCGATCCGATATCCAGTGTGTTCTTGAGCGCGATCCCGCCGCCCGTGGTATCTGGGAGGTGGTCACCTGCTATCCCGGTCTGCATGCCGTGTGGCTGCACCGGCCTGCGCACTGGTGCTGGAACCATGGTCTGAAGTGGCCGGGGCGTTTCATCTCCCACCTCGCGCGCTGGTTCACCGGCATCGAAATCCATCCCGGCGCCAAGCTGGGCAACCGCGTGTTCTTCGACCACGCCATGGGTGTGGTGGTCGGTGAAACCGCCGAGATCGGCGATGGCTGCACCATTTACCAGGGCGTGACACTGGGCGGCACCTCGCTCTACAAGGGCACCAAGCGCCATCCCACGTTGGGTAAAGACGTGGTGGTGAGCGCGGGCGCCAAGGTGCTCGGCGGGTTCCTGGTGGGTGATGGCGCCAAGATCGGCAGCAACGCCGTGGTCATCAAGCCAGTACCGGCGGGCGCCACGGCGGTGGGTATTCCGGCGCGCATCATCCCGTCCAAAACCGGGGAAAGCGCCGACGTGACCGAGCCGCATGCCAAATTCTCGGCCTACGGCATCACGCAGGAAGACGACCCTTTGTCACAGGCCATGCGCGGCCTGATCGACACCGCTTCCGGTCAGGAGCACCAGATTGCCTTGCTGTGGCAGGCGATCGAAAAGCTCTCGTCGAGCAAGACCGAGAGCGATTGCGTGCCAGCCGACGCCGCGCGCAACGAGTGTTTTGAAGCCGAAAAGCTGAACCAGCTGGTCGGGAAGTAGGGTCCTCTCCCGCCTCGCACTGCGGCGCGTCACCCTACAGGCGCGCAATAGGGGGCGGCCTCGCACAGTTGGCTCAGCAGCGTCCTGGCGCCAAGCACCTATCCGGCGCGACGTGGGCCCCGTCCAGGATGCCGTGGAACTGGCTTTGCCAGGCCGCAGGCATCGCCCCCTGGGGGGTGACGGCGAAGCCGGCGCGGGGGGATCAATGGTGATGCCCGTGCGCCCCGTGCGCGTGGCCGTGGGTACTTTCTTCGGCGCTGGCGGCACGCACTTCCAGCACCTTGAGCGAAAAGCGCAGCGTCTGCCCGGCCAAGGGGTGGTTGCCGTCCAGGTGCACGGTCGG
>NZ_JBFJMY010000233.1:0-6622 GCF_041633695.1 Hydrogenophaga sp. | reverse complement strand
GCTGTCGGCCATCGCCTGCGCGCACTCTTCGGCGCGCCGGTCGTCATTGAAACCCAGCCGCATCTTGGCCGACACCGGCATGGCCGCTGGCACGGCGCGCCGCACCGCTGCCACGATGCGGGCGATCAGCTCGGGCTCGTCCAGCAGCACCGCCCCGCCCCGGCTCTGGTTCACCGTTTTGGCCGGACAACCGAAATTGAGATCGATGCCGTGCGGCCCCAAGCTGGCCAGCCGCGCGGCGTTCTCGGCGAGACAAACCGGATCAGAGCCCAGCAGCTGCGCGCGCACCGGTACACCGGCGCGGGTGTAGCCGCCATTGAGCAGCTCGGGCACGACGCGCACAAAGGCGCGTTCGGGCAACAAGGTGGTGGTGATGCGGATGAACTCGCTCACGCAACGGTCGATACCGCCGGTGCGGGTGAGCACGTCGCGCAGGGTCGCGTCGAGCAAACCTTCCATGGGCGCGAGCAGCAGTTTCATCGGATGGCGTCTCTGAGGATGTCAGTGGGCGGCGTTGATCAGGTGCACGTCGCGTTGCGGGAACGGAATGCTCAGCCCCACCTCGTCGAAGGATTTTTTCACCTGCTCTTGCATGTGGAAAAACACCGGCCAGTAGTCGCCCGAAGCGGTCCACACCCGCACCGTGAAGTTGACCGAGCTGTCGGCCAGGGCGCCCACCACGATCAGCGGTGCGGGCTCTTGCAAGATGCGCTCGTCCGCCGCGATGATTTGCTGCAAGGTCTGGCGCGCCAGGTCGATGCTGCAGGTGTAGCTGATGCCGAACGTCATGTCTACGCGGCGGGTGGCCTGGGTCGAATAATTGATGATGTTGCCGTTGGCCACCGGCCCGTTGGGCATGAACACGGTCTTGTTGTCGGCCGTTTTCAGCACGGTATTGAGAATCTGGATCGACTGCACGGTGCCGATTTCACCCTGCATTTCCACCACATCCCCCACCTTGTAGGGTTTGAAAAGAATCAGCAGCACGCCGCCCGCAAAATTGGACAGGCTGCCCTGCAGCGCCAGACCAATGGCCAGGCCGGCCGCGCCCAGCACTGCGATAAACGAGGTGGTCGCAATGCCAACCATGCTCGCCACCGAAATCAGCAACAAGACCTTGAGCACCAGCCCGATGAGGCTTCTCAGAAACCGGCGCAAGGTCTCCTCCACGCCCAGGCGCTCCATGCGCGTGTCCAGCCGGCGCGCGATCCAGCCGGTGAGCCACAGCCCGACGAACAGCACCAGCAAGGCCAACAAGGCCTGGGTACCATAGGTGATGAGCATCTCGATGAGGTGTGGGGTGTTCAGTGCTTCCAATGGAGAATCCTTTGCAAAATGAGGGGGTTGAGCGCCCTTGGCGCGCCGGGGCGCATGGCGCACGCAGCGCCGCCTGGACGTGTGACGGGCTGGGCGGCAGACGCCCAGTACCGGATGCCTTGACAAGCGCAAGCCCGCAGAAACAGAGGGGGGTCGCTCGCCAGTTCGTCGCCTTTTTTACCAGTTCAGGCCCGATTTTGCACGTGCAAGGCCTTTGAAAACCTGCCACGAGACGCCTGGGCGGCGGGCCCGCCAACCGTTCTACCGCCCCTGTCTTGAGGCGTTTGGTCGCATCCAGTAGTATCCCAGAGCCCGCCGTCTTCCCCCAAAGAGATCTTTATGCGCCTGCTCCGTGTTCTTGCTTGCTCCTCGTGCCTGTTGCTGCTGGCACCCACACTGCGGGCGCAGACGACCACGCCGTCGCCATCCGTGACCGCCAGTTCCACCGTCAGCGCCGCTCCAGCGCCCGCACCCGGACAAGACAGCCGCGTAGGTACCTTCAAGCAGGTCGAGGGCGGGGTCTGGATCGGCAAAGTGGGCGACGTGCGCACGCCCAGCCCAGGCGCGCCTTTGCGCGTGGCCGACCGCATCATCACCAACGACACCGGTGCCGCAACGGTCACGCTCAAGGACGGCACGGTGCTGACCGTGGGCCCCAACAGCCAGATGGACCTGAGCCGCTTCCAGTTCGACAGCACCACCCAATCCGGCAACCTGTTGGTGGAACTGCTGCAAGGTTCGGTCCGGGTGGTCACGGGCCTCCTGGGCAAAATCAACCCCGATCTTTTCAAGGTGTCCACGCCCACGTCGGTGGTCGGCGTTCGCGGTACCGACTTCATCGTGGAAGCCCGGGCCGCCGACTGAGCACGCCCAAGCCCCATCCAACACACCAACGCCTGCCCCATGCGCATCCATTCCCGCCGAACCCCGTTCTTCTCCGCGACCGCGCTGTCGGCCTTGTTGGTGTGGATCTTGGCGGGCTGCGCGCCGGCCACACGCGTCACGCTATTGCCCCAGGCAGACGGGTCCAGCAGCGCCGTGGTGGTGGAAACCAGCCGGGGCTCGCAACTGATCAACCAGCCCTACCAGACCGCAGAGGTGAGCCGCCGAGGCACGCTCAGCACCGACCAGACCAGCGCGGAAAAAGTGCGTGAGCAATTCCCGCAGCTGCTGGCGCTGCAACCCCCGGCGCCGCAGCGCTTCACGCTGAACTTTGAACCCGGTACCTCCACCCTCACCAGCGAATCCACCGCCCAGCTTGAACGCGTGATCACAGACGCTCTGGCGCGCGCGGGTGGCGAGATCGTCGTCACCGGCCATACCGATCGCCAGGGCACGCTCGAATCGAACGACGCCCTGTCGCTGGAGCGCGCGCGCGCCGTGCGCGCCGTGTTGATCGAACGCGGCTTCGTGGCCGAGCGCATAGAGGCCGTGGGGCGCGGCGAGCGCGAGCCTCTGGTGCCCACCGCCGACGAAGTGGTGGAACCGCGCAACCGCCGCGCCGAAGTGCTGGTTCGCTGAACCCGGGTCATGGCCCGCGCCTGGCGGCACCCATGCTGCTGACACCCCTGTATGTGGACGAGCACCTGCTGGTGCTGAACAAACCGGCGGGCCTGTTGGCCGTGCCGGGACGTGGAGAACTCAAGCAGGATTGCCTGAGCGCGCGGGCTCAAGCCCAATGGCCCGATGCGCTGGTGGTCCACCGACTGGACATGGCCACGTCGGGCCTGGTGGTCATGGCGCGCGGCGCACCATCGCAGCGCCTGCTCAGCCAGGCCTTTGCGCAACGGCAGGTGCACAAGCGCTACCTCGCGGTGGTGGCCGGCCGTCTGCACAATCCGCTGCCCGATAACGGCTGGAACAGCATCGACCTGCCGTTGATCGTGGACTGGCCCAACCGGCCACGCAGCATCGTGCGCCACAGCGACGGCAAACCCAGCCAGACCCGCTGGCGGCTGGCCGAGATGGCCCCAACACCCGATGCCGCCAACACGCGGCTGGAGCTCGAACCCGTGACGGGCCGTTCGCACCAGCTGCGCGTGCACCTGCAGGCGATCGGCCACCCGATCTTGGGCGACGCGCTGTACGCCACGCCCGAACAGCAGGCCCAGGCGCCGCGTTTGCTGTTGCACGCGGCGGCGCTGCGGCTGCAACACCCTGCACACGGCACCTGGATGGAGTGGGACTGTCCCTGCCCGTTCTAGGGCCTGTTCACACTATTTTTCCAAGTGCGAAAGGGGTGAACACAGCGTGAACAGGCCCTGGGCCGGCGTCTTCCAAGCTTCGCTCGACGCGAGGTGCCTGACCGTCGCACAATGGCGGCCATGGCAACACCGCACACCCACCTCACCATCCTCACCGGCGCTTCGCGCGGCATGGGCTTGTCCATGGCGCAGCGCCTGCTGCACGCCGATCACCACCTGCTGTGCGTATCGCGCCAGCGCAACGACGAGCTGACGGCGCGGGCGCAGGCCAGCGGCGCACAACTCACCCAGTGGACACTGGATCTGAGCGATGCCACCACCGCTGCCGAACGCTTGGGTGCCTGGCTCGGCGCGCAAGCCACCGCATCCATTGCCAGCGTCACGCTCATCAACAACGCCGGCGTGATTCCGCCCATCGGCCCGCTGGGCACCTGCCCACCGCAGGAGCTGACCCGCGCCCTGCGTGTGGGACTGGAAGCACCCATGCTGCTCACGGGCGCATTTTTGCGCGCCACGCAAGCCTGGGTCGATGCGGGTTGGCGCGGTCCGCGCAAGGTGCTCAATATCTCGTCCGGCCTGGGCCGACACGCCATGGCAGCCCAGGCGCCCTACTGCGCCGCCAAGGCGGGTATGGACCACTTCACCCGCTGCTGCGCGCTCGAAGAAGCCCAACATGCGCACGGTGCGCAACTGGTGTCGCTGGCGCCCGGCGTGATCGACACCGACATGCAAAAGCAATTGCGTGCCGGCGATCCCGCCCTGTTTCCCGACCGCGAACGTTTTGTGTCGCTGCAGCAGCAGGGCCAGCTCACCTCGCCCGACGAAGCCGCCGAGCGCGTGCTGGCCTATTTGGCCCGCGCCGACTTTGGCAGCCACGCGGTGGCCGACGTCCGGGACTGAAGAGCCGTAAAAATCTTCGGCAGTCCGTACCGGGCCGCCTCAGGTGTCCTGCAACAGTTGGATCCAGGCCCGCACCAAGGGTGGATGCGCATCGGTGTCTGGCGGTGCCGCACGGGATCTTGCGCTCGGCTCTGCGGACTCCAGCGGCCGGTGCACTGGGTCTTCGAAGCCGGACAACTCTGGTGGACAAAGCTCGTGCGGCTCGCCGACATCGGGGCGGATCATGGGCATCCCCCCGTGCTTGGACGTGCCAGCGCGGCAATCCCTGTCACCCGCCCGACAAAGGCGGTGCACAAGCCCCGTGCCCGCCTGCGCCGGGTACCATGTGAGGCGATCCGGCCCACGGCATGGCGCCGGTCCGAACACCCCCAACAGGAGAACCGCATGAACCGAGAAGTCGTTGTCGTTGGTGCCACACGCACCGCTATTGGAACCTTTGGTGGCAGCCTCAAAGATGTGCCGCCCACCGAACTGGGTGCGCTGGTGGTGCGCGAATCCTTGCAGCGCGCGGGCGTCGATGGCAAAGATGTGGGCCATGTGGTGTTTGGCCACGTGGTCAACACCGAACCCAAAGACATGTACCTCTCGCGGGTGGCCGCCATCCAGGGCGGCTGTGGCGAGGGCACCCCGGCTTTCAACGTCAATCGTCTGTGTGGTTCTGGTCTGCAGGCCATTGTTTCCGCTTCACAAAGCATTCTTTTGGGTGACACTGATATAGCTATCGGCGCTGGCGCTGAAAACATGAGCCGCGCGCCTTTCGCCAGTTTGAACATGCGTTGGGGCGCCCGCATGGGCGATACGAAGATGGTGGACATGATGACGGGTGCCTTGCACGATCCGTTCCACGCCATCCACATGGGCGTCACCGCTGAAAACATCGCGGCCAAATGGGGCATCGGCCGCGAAGACCAGGACAAGCTCGCGGTGGAAAGCCACAACCGGGCCCAGCGCGCGACCGAAGAAGGCCGCTTCAAGACGCAAATCGTCCCGGTCCTGCTCAAAACCCGCAAGGGCGAAGTGGCCTACGCCACGGACGAACACTTCCGGCCCAACTGCGGCCTGGAAGAACTGGCCAAGCTCAAACCCGTGTTCCAAAAAGAGAACGGCACCGTGACCGCTGGCAATGCCTCGGGCATCAACGACGCCGCCGCCGCCGTGGTGCTGATGGAAGCCGGCGCCGCCAAGGCCCGTGGTCTGGCCCCCATGGCGCGTCTGGTGGCGTACGCGCACGCGGGCGTGGACCCGAAATACATGGGCATAGGTCCAGTGCCCGCCACGCAGCTGGCGCTGAAACGCGCCGGCCTGCGCGTGCAGGACCTGGATGTGATCGAGGCCAACGAAGCCTTTGCCGCCCAGGCCTGTGCCGTATCGCGCGATCTGGATCTGGACCCGGCCAAGGTCAACCCCAACGGCTCGGGCATTTCGCTCGGCCACCCGATCGGTGCCACCGGTGCGCTGATCACCGTCAAGGCTTTGTACGAGTTGCAGCGGATCCAGGGACGTTATGCCCTGGTGACCATGTGCATCGGTGGCGGTCAGGGCATTGCCGCGATCTTCGAACGCCTGTAACACTCGGGCGGCAAGCAGCGCCGGATAGCACCGGCGCTGCGCACAACGCCGTTCAGAAGACCGCTTAACTTTCGCCCTGAAAGCCACCCGCGCGGTAGGTCAGCACCAGGGTGTCGCGCCAGCCCAGGCCTTGCGCATCCAGCGGCTGGATGGGCGTGCTTTCGTGGATCACGCGTTCGTCGTCCAGCAGCAGCAACGACCAGGGCTCGTGCAGCGTGAAGCGCTGGCCACTGGGACCGCGCGCTTCAAACACCCGGCTCTCGCCGCCCTTGATGGCGTGCCGCCCCACCATGAACACGGCCACCAGATCCACACCGTCGCGGTGCGCGCCCTCGGGCGTGGGCCGGCCAATGCCATCGGTGGTGTCGATCCGGAACTGGTGCGCCTCCACAAACCAGGGCTGCGCGCCCCGCAGCGCCGATACGGCTTCGCCCAAAGCCAGCAACAGCGCCGACCACACCGGCTGCGCCACCGTTGCATCCGCCATCGGCGCAAACCAGCGCTGCATGCCGCCGTGCAAGGCGTTGTATTCCAGGGGCTGCCAGTGGGCACGGTGTGGCACCGCCTCCACCCGCTGCCCGTTCACCACAAAGCAGCTGTGCCGCCGGCGCCGGTAGCGTCCGCCGTCCTTC
>NZ_JBFJMY010000232.1:0-6626 GCF_041633695.1 Hydrogenophaga sp. | reverse complement strand
AGCCGGAGCCGGAGCCGGTGCTGGAGCCGGTGCTGGAGCCGGTGCTGGAGCCGGTGCTGGAGCCGGAGCCGGAGCTGGTGCCGGAGCTGGTGCTGGTGCTAGGCCTGGGGCCGATGCCGGAGTCCCGGCACTTGCGGCGGTCTCGCTGCCGCCGCCGCAACTGGCTACTGCAAGGCAGGTCATGGCCTGGGCGATCCACGCCAAAGAACGGTGGGTTGAGGGCTTCATGGCTGGCATTCCTGTCTCTGGCATCCACAGACGCCACTACCCCAGGCGGATCGGGCTGAGCCACCTGGGCAACCCAAACAGTATGAGCGCATGCACGGCCAGGGTCCACCTTGGTCCTGGCTCTGGTGTCTCAAAATGTTTCGAACCAGAGAGCCGCGCGTGGCGAAGACGCGGTGGGCGCCCTCACATCGCGGCTTCGAGCATCTCCCGGTATTGCTCGGGCGTGGCGATGCGCGGATTGGTCTTGTGGCAATGGTCTGCCATGGCCCCGGCGATGATTTTGTCGAACCAGTCGCGCTCCACGCCCATGGCGGCCAGGCCTGTGGGCAAACCCAGCCGGGCGTTCATGGCGGTGATGGCTTCGGGCACTTCGCTGCCGTTTTTCAGACCCATGGCGTGCGCCATGCGCTCCAGCCGGCGGTCCCTTTTCATGGACTCGGCTTCGGCGTTGAACCGGATCACGGCGGGCAGGAACATGGCGTTCAGCGTGCCGTGGTGCAGGCGCGGGTTCACGCCGCCCAGGCTGTGGCTGAGCGAATGCACACAACCCAGTCCTTTCTGAAACGCCATGGCGCCTTGCATGCTGGCGCTCATCATGTTCAGGCGCGCTTCGCGGTCCTGACCGTCCTGGGTGGCGCGTTCAATATGCGCCCAGCCGCGCGCCAGACCATCCAGCGCAATGCCGTCGGCGGGCGGGTTGAACGGCGGCGCCATGAACGTTTCCATGCAGTGGGCGATGGCGTCCATGCCGGTGGCGGCGGTCAGCATGGGCGGCAGGCCGAGCGTGAGATCCGGATCAAGAATGGCGGTTTTGGGGACCAGGTGCCAGCTGTGAAAGCCGAGCTTGCGGCCGTCGTCCACGATCACGATGGCGCCACGCGCCACCTCGCTGCCCGTGCCCGCCGTGGTGGGCACGGCGATCAGCGGCGGCACGCGGTCGGTGATCTTGGGCGAACCGCCTTCGATGGTGGCGTAGGTCTTGAGCGGGCCTTCGTGCGTGGCCGCAATCGCCACGCCCTTGGCGCAATCGATGGCGCTGCCGCCGCCGAGCGCGATCAGGCCATCGCAACCGGCCTGCTGGTACACCGCCGCTGCCGCCCGCACCGCGGCTTCGGTAGGGTTGGACGGGGTGCCGTCGAACACCGCCGGCTGCCAGCCGGGCAGGGCGGCCAGGGTTTTTTCCAGCAAACCGGCGGCCTTCACCCCGGCGTCGGTCACCACCAGTGGGCGGCTGATACCGACCCGTTTGCATTCGGCCTGCAATTGCGCCAGTGCGCCAAATTCGATCAGGATGTTGGTGACATAGAGGATTTGGGCCATGGTTGTCTCGGTGACTCTTGGTGTATGGGGGATGAAGCAGAATCGAAAACTATACGTCGCCGCTCGGGATGCGTCCAAGCGCGTCCTTTGACCTCGGGTCACCCACACGACAGTTTTGGCCACCGCATGCACATGAACAAGCACCGCAATCCCCTATCTCGGCTCACGCCCGCCATGCGTGGCGTACTCGACCGCATTGCCCGCGCAGGCCATGTGCCCCTGTACGCCTTGTCGCCCGCACAGGCCCGCCTGGCGTACGAGGCCGGCGCCGGGGTGCTCGAAATTCCACCGCACAAACTGGCGCGGGTGGAAGACCTGGGTTTCACCGCGCGCGACGGCCATGCCTTGAACGCGCGGCTGTATGCACCGGCTGCCGACACCGCATTGCCGGTGCTGCTGTATTTCCACGGTGGTGGTTTTACCGTGGGCAGCGTGGCCACACACGAACAGCTGTGTCGCCACCTGGCCCACCTGGCGCATTGCGCGGTGGTCTCGGTGAACTACCGCCTGGCACCCGAAGCCCAATTCCCCACCGCCGTGCACGATGCCTGGGACAGCCTGGCCTGGTTGCGCGAGCAGGCCAGTGCACTGCGGCTCGACGGCGCCCGCATCGCCGTGGGGGGCGACAGCGCAGGTGGCACCCTGGCCTGCGTCACCGCCATCTCGGCGCGCGACGCGGGCTGGCCCTTGGCCTTGCAATTGTTGTTCTACCCCGGCACCACCGGCCACCCGAGCACGCCCTCGCACCAAACCTTTGCCAAGGGGTTTTTGTTGGAAGAGGCACACGTGCAGTACTTTCTGGGCAACTACCGCACCAGCGAGGCCGACCGCGACGATTGGCGTTACGCCCCGCTGGACGGCGTGGACGAAAGCGGCCAGCCGCGCGACCTCGACGGCGTGGCCCCGGCCTGGGTGGGTCTGGCCGAGTGCGATCCGCTGGTGGACGAAGGTGTTTTGTACGCCGACCGGCTGCGCCTGGCCGGTGTGCCGGTGGATCTGGAAATCTATGGTGGCGTGGTGCACGGCTTCATCAACTTTGGCCGCGCCATTCCGCAGGCGCTCACCGCGCACAACGACGCCGCACGCGCTTTGCGACAGGCTTTTTCACTGGCTGCAGGAGGCCCAACATGACCGTCAAACGATCCGATTTCCGCTGCTTTCTGCGTTTGAACGTGCGCTGGGCCGAGGTCGATATGCAGAAGATCGTCTTCAATGCCCACTACCTGATGTACTTCGACACCGCCATGTCCGAGTACTGGCGTGCGCTGGCGCTGCCTTACCAGACCAGCCTGGACGCCTTGGGCGGTGATTTGTACGTGGCCAAGGCCACGGTGGAATTCCACGGCTCGGCCCGGGTGGACGACCAGATCGACGTGGCCATGAAATGCGAGCGCGTGGGCACCTCGTCCCTGCGCTTTGTGGGCGCCATATTCCGGGGCGAAGAGCATCTGATCTCCGGCGAACTGATTTATGTGTTCGCCGACCCGGCCACGCAGAAGTCCAAACCGGTGCCCGACGCGCTGCGCGCCATTTTGCTGGCCTATGAAGCGGGCGAGACCATGGTGGATGTCCGCCTGGGCGATTGGAGCGGGCTGGGGGCGCACGCACAGCAGCTGCGCACCGAGGTCTTCGTGAACGAACAGCACATTCCCAAGGAGCTGGAATGGGACGAGGCCGACCAGCAGGCGTTGCACGCCGTGGCCTACAACCGCCTGGGGGCACCGGTGGCCACGGCGCGGCTACTGGCCGGTGGTCGTGCGGGTACGGTGCAGCTGGGGCGCATGGCGGTTCACCGGTTTTTGCGGGGCAGCGGCGTGGGGCGCGGCGTGCTGTTGGCCTTGGTGGCGGCGGCACGCGCGCGCGGCGAGACGCAGGTGCTGCTGCACGCCCAGCGCAGTGCCGAAGGCTTTTATGCACGGCTGGGCTTCGCCCGCGTGGGTGAGCCCTTTGAAGAGGCGGGCATTCCCCACGTGGAAATGTCGCTGCCTTTGTGAAGCGGGGCATGCCGTTCAAACACGCGCCCATGCGGTGCTGGCCGGACCTGTCCGCCCCACAGCGTTGGTGCGCCAGAGGCCCTGTGGCTGAGCGGCGACAATAGCCGTTTGTCGCGCCGGTGATCCGGCGCCGCTTGCGTGCCGGGCTCCGGCGGGCGGGCCCATCTCTTCCTCTTACTTCAGCACTGTTCATGGCCAAGAAAAAGCGCAGCACGCCGCCCGGTAGCAACGGATCCGCTGCTTCTCAGACCTCTTCGGGTGCCCAAGGCGCCGCCAACCCCAGGCGCGCGGCTGACAGTGCGCCCTCTGGCTCGCCGTCGGTTTTGCAGTTGCCGACCGAGGTGCTGCGCGGCGACTGGACCGTGGCCATCCTGGCGCTGATGATGTTTCTGGCGCCCGCCCTGGGCGTGCCCAACGAGTTGATGCTGCAAGACACGCTCAAGTCCATCGTGGTGTCGTTCGCCGCGCTGGCGGCGGGCTTGTTTTTCTTCTGGAACCAGCGCAACCGCGCGCAGGCTTTGCGCTGGCACGTGCTGGTCTGGCTGCCCCTGCTGCTCTCGGTGTACGCGCTGGGCAGCATGGCCTGGTCACACACCTATCTGGCCGGAGTGGAGGCGATCCGCTGGTTCATTTTCACCCTGCTGGTCTGGCTGGGCCTGAACACGCTGGACCGCGAGCGCCTGCCCATGGTGGCCTGGGGCATACACGCCGGGGCGTTTGTGGCCGCTTTGTGGACGGCGCTGCAGTTCTGGGCCGATTTCAACTTCTTTCCGCAGGGGCCCAATCCGGCGTCCACCTTCGTCAACCGCAACTTCTTCGCCGAGTTCGTGGTCTGCACGCTGCCGTTTTCCATCTGGCTGCTGGTGCGGGCGCGCAATTCCGCCACCATCACCTTGCTGGCGCTCACCACCGGCTTCAACCTGGTGGCCATGTTCATGACCGGTACCCGCTCGGCCTTGCTGGCCTTGCTGTCGCTGGCCGTGGTGATGCCGGTGGTGCTGTGGCGCTACCGCGCGAACTTTGCCATGCAGCGCTGGGACGCGGGCAAGCGCATCCTGGCCGTGGGCGTGTTGCTGGCCACGGTGCTGGGGCTGGGCCTGATTGCCACCGGCAACCCCAAGCTGATCGAAGAAAACCGCCTGGAAGGGCGGGGCCTGAACGCCTTGGAGCGCAGTTTCGCGCGCGCCAAATCGATGACGCAGACCGAGGAATACACCGAGCGTTCGTTCTCGGTGCGCTGGGTCATGTGGAAGGCGACCAGCCGCATCATCGCCCAACGACCGCTGAGCGGTGTGGGTGCGGGCGCCTGGGAAGTGGATATTCCGCTGTACCAGGATGCCGGTTCGCAGCTGGAAACCGACTACTACGTGCACAACGAATTTTTGCAGCTGCTGGCCGAATACGGTCTGGTGGGTTGGATCTTTTTGCTGGGCCTGCTGGCCTACCTGGTTCGGGCGGCCTGGCGCACCTGGCGGCTGCAGGGCAGCGATGCCGACAACGAGGGCGCTTTGCGGGCCGTCACGCTGGCCGCGCTGATGGCCTTTTTGATCGTGAGCAACGCCGGGTTCCCCTGGCGCATGGCCAGCACCGGCGCGATGTTTGCGCTGGCCCTGGCGATCTTGGCGGCGTCCGATGCGCGGCTGGCGCAACGCAGTTGGAGTGCTGCGTCCCGCCTGCCGTGGCGGCCGGCGTTTTCGCAGGCCGGAGCGGTGGTGGCCATGGTGTGTCTGGCACTGGCCAGCTACATCACCCAGCAAGCGGCGGCCTGCGAAAGCCTGATCGTGCGCGCCACCAAAATCGCTTTGCTGGTCAGCCAGTCGGGCGACTACAACAACCCGAAATGGGACGCGCAGCGCAAGGAAATGTTGCAGCTGATCAAAGCGGGCACCGACATCAACCCCCATTACCGCAAGATCACCCCCATGGTGGCCGACGAAATGGCCAAGTGGGGCGACTGGACCAACGCGGTCTGGGTCTGGGAGTCGGTGCTGGGTTCGCGCCCTTATGTGACCGCCATCATGTCCAACGTGGCGCGGGGTTATGCCCAGATGGGGCAGCCCGACAAGGCCATGGCCATGCTGGAGCGGGCCAAGCAGCTGCAGCCCAACGCGCCGTCGGTGCGCTCGCTGGAGGTGATTCTGCTCAGCCGCAATGGCAACGAACCCAAGGCCTACGCCATGGCGCGCGAAGACATCCTGGCCGATCGCTACGACTACGACATGGTCAACACCGGCTTTGTGCTGGCCATGCGGGCCCAGGACTGGGACTTGGCGATCAAGTCCATCGAGTTGCGCAACAAGGGTTGGCCGGCGCAAAAGGTCGACGGTGACGCGCGCTTGGGCAACGCCTGGCTGGCCAAGGGCGACACCGCCAAGGCGCTGGAATATTTCCGTTCGGCGGTGGCGGCCACGCCGCCTGCGCAGCGCCAGGCCACGCTCAACGGCATACCGCAGAATTTCTGGTCGCAGTTGCCCTGAGCTCTGACCGCTCGGCCGCGCCGGGCGCGCCCCAGTTCTTTACCAGACCAGGGTTTCGCTGCGGCGCTGCCGGGCTTGGAAATCCACCCGGCCCGGCGCTGACTCGCTCAGGCGGCTGTGTTCGTGGGTCCACTCGTCGAGCTGGACCTGCCAGCGCCCAGGCGCGGTGCCGGTGGACGCGCTGGGTCCCACCTGCACCACGGTGCTGCAGCGGGTGCCGTAGCGGTTTTGCGGCACACGCACAAACGCGCTGGACAGCGCCTGTTCCACCACCGGCGCCACCCCGGTGTCGGGCAACAAGGCGTCGGGCGCGGGCCGGGCATCGCCCAGCGCCTGCGTCAGAACCGCCAATGTTTCCAGCTTGTCGGCCTCGGTTGCCAGCGGCGCCACGCGGCTGGCGAGCGCGGATTTGAGCGCCAGGGTCTTGGGCCAGGGGGTGTCGAGCGCGGCATTGGACAAGCCATAGACGCCAGCACCCAGTGGCCGGGTGTGCAGGCGCGGCGTGCTTTCGGCGCGGTGCGGGTGTTCGGGATGCCGGTTCGAGACCCAGGCCCAAAAACCTTGGGTGAAGTCGCCCACCACCAGGTTGAAGCCGCCGTAATCCTGT
>NZ_JBFJMY010000231.1:0-6636 GCF_041633695.1 Hydrogenophaga sp. | reverse complement strand
CATGGCGCGTGGCAACATCGGCAGGGTCTGGAGACCGTGATCGCATGAACCCCACCGAGAGCAGCCCAAGCCTGCCCAGGCTGGAGCCTGGCAGCATCGAGCGCAGCCGCTTGCTGGCGCGCCTGGCCGAGGCGCGCCACAAGACCTGTGTGCTGATCCTGGGGCCGGCGGGTTGCGGCAAGACCACGCTGGCGCTGCAGTGGCGGGCCCAGGCACTGGGTTATGGGCACGGCTTTGCCTGGATGACGGTGCTGCCCGGCGACGACGCGCAAGCCTTGCTGGACGCGCTGTTCGCCGCGCTCGACCGGGTCGACCCGGACATCGCGCGCGAGGCCCGCTTCATCTACAACCGCGACAGCGAGCTGCGTTCGCCCGACCCGATCGCGATTGCCGTGTTGCGCGGGCTGATGCAGCGCACCAGCCCGCTGGTGTTGCTGATCGACGACTACCAGAACATCACCGATGCGCGCGCCCACGCCTTGTTGCAGATCTGGCTGGATTTCGCGCCGGCGCATTTCCACCTGGTGGTGGTGTCGCGCACCGTGCCGCCCTTGTCGCTGTCGCGCCTGCGCGACCAGGACGCGGTGATGGAGCTGGGTTTTGTCGATCTGCGTTTCGCCCTCGACGAGGTGCGGGCTTTTGTGCAGAGCCGGCACAGCGACCACCCGGAGCGCGATGCGCGGCGCCTGCACGACATCACCGACGGCTGGGTGGCGGGCCTGCAACTGGTGGCGCTGGACATCAAGCGCCAGCCCGAACGCCTGGGCCGCGCCGTGCCGGTGCAGAACCCGCACGATTTCACCGCCTATTTCAACCGCGAGGTGCTGTCGCAGTTGGAGCTCGGCGAGCTCGACGCGATGACGCGCCTGGCCGCCGCGCGCGGCTTCAACCAGGCGCTGGTCGCGGCCCTGGTGGGCGAAGAGGCCGGACCGGCCTTGCTGGAGCGCATGCGCCGCGAACACCTGTTTCTCATTCCGCTGGACGGCATGGAGCGCGCGGGCTGGTTCCGCTTCCACCCCCTGTTTCGCGACCTGCTGCTGGAGCGCTTTGCACGCCTGCCGCTGCCCGAGCAGCGCGCCACGCACGCCGTGCTCAGCCAATGGTTCGGGCGCTACAAACGTTTGCGCGAAGCGGTGCACCACGGCGTGGCCGGTGGCGATCTGGAGCAGGCCGCCGACTGGCTGGACCGTTGGGCGCGCGAGCTGTTTCTCAACGGTGAGTTGCAGCGATTGGTGCGTGCGGTCGCCGAACTGCCCCGGGGCATTTTGCGCGGGCGCGCTTCGCTGCTGCTGTGGCTGGGTTGGTCGCAGCTGTGTTACCGCCAGTTCACGGCCTGCCACGAAAGCCTGGCCGCGCTGCGCGAGCAAGCCCGCGAGACCGATGTGGAGGCGCAAGCCCACTGGTGTCTGCTGGCGTTCTCGCTGGCGCTGCAAGAAGACGACATTCCCGCCGCCCAGGCGCTCGTGCCCGCCATGCAGGCCATGCGCCCCAGCAGCGACGCCGTGCTTGTTGGCGGGCGGCGCAACCTGCTGAGCTGGCTCTACATCCACCTGGGCGACTTTGAGCAGGCGCGTGCGGTGCTGCAAGGCCCGGTGCCCAGCCGCGACGACGGATCGTCCTTGCTGGACTCGCCCTTTGGCGCACTGATGGGCCAGGCCCTGCGGGGCTTTACCCACTTGCACGAATCCGATATGCGGCGCGCCGAGCCGGTGCTGCGCGACGCGCTGGCCGAGGCCGAGCGGGCGCTCGGTCCCTATTGCGAACCGGCCTGCAACGCGGCGGGTTTTCTCAGTGCGGTGCTGTACGAGGTGAACGACCTGGCCGGACTGCACCAGTTGCTGGAGCCGCGCCTGGACACCATCGAACGGGTGGCCCTGCCCGATGCGATGATCACCGCCGCCGTGGTGCGCAGCCGCCTGCGCCGGTTGGAGGGCAACCCGATGGAGGCGCTGGAGGGCCTGGACCGGCTGGAGGAAGTGGCCCAGCGCCGGGGGCTCGACCGCGCCCTGGGCTTTGCCCTGATCGAGCGGGTGCGCACCGCCTTGCACATGGGCGACGCGGCGGCCGCGCGCCAGACGCTGCACACCTTGCAGGCCTTGGCGCGCCGCCATGCGGGGGAACAGGCGCCCGCCAGCCGTCGCGCGGTCGGACTGTCGGCGTTTGCCACGGCGCTGGTGCTCGCCGCCGAGCACGACGACCGCGGCGCGCTGGCCGCGCTGGAGCCGCTGTGCGGACCCGACGACCCGGCCGTGATGCGGCGCGACCGCTGCAGCGCGCACGGGCTGCGCGCCTTGCTCTGGGCGCGCGTGGGCCAGCACGAGCAGGCCATGGCCTTGCTTACCCGGGTGCTGCAAGATGCCCAGCGCCAAGGCATGGTGCGCAGCCTGCTGGATCTGGGCGACGGCTTCCTGGCGCTGGTGCAGCAATGGGTGCAACAGACGCCGGACGTGGACCCCGCGCTGGCTTTTTATGTGGAGCACCTGCAGGCCCAGGCCGGCCTGCACCGCCCCGAGGTGCAGCGCCTGGCAACACCGCTGCAGGAAGCCTTGAGCGAGCGCGAGCACGAAATCTTGCGGGCGCTGGCCAACGCGATGTCGAACAAACGCATCGCTCAGGCGCTGGGCGTGTCACCCGAAACGGTGAAGTGGCACTTGAAGAACGTGTACGCCAAGCTCGGCGTGTACGGACGCGACGATGCGGTGGCGCGCGCGCGCGACCTGGGCCTGGTCGGACAGATTTGACGCAGTTGGGCCGCGCAGGTCCCCATTGATCCGGCCCGGTGCAATCTTGAATTCCGTTCGGGCTGAGCCTGTCGAAGCCCTTCGACAAGCTCAGGGCGAACGGGCTATCAAGCTCAGCCCGAACGGTTCATATCTCACCGGGCCGGATCAATAGGCTTCCAGCAGGTGCTGGCGCAAGCGGTCCAGTTCTTCGGGCTGCAAGCCCAGGCCCGTTTCCAGGTATTGGGGCAGGCCGCCAAACGACTGTTCCACGCAGTCGAAGGCGGCTTGCAGAAACGCCGGTTGCACCTGCCACAGCACGTCCATCACCGATGCCGGTCCCGCGCCTTCCAGCGCTGGGCTGCGCCGGTAGAGCTGGTTCGTCAGCAGGTAATCGTGCACGATGGCTTCGTGCTCCACCCCCAACACCGACAGCAGCAGCGCAGCGGCAAAGCCGGTGCGGTCCTTGCCGGCGGTGCAATGGAACACCAGCGGCGTGGGGTGGGCCAGCAGGTGCTGAAAGAAGCGCCGGAAAACCGCCGTGTTGTCCAACACGAAACCCCGGTAGGTCTCGCACATCAGCGCCACGGCATCGCTCTGGCTGGGCGTGTGTCCGGCATCGAGCAGGGCCTGTATGCGCTGCACCACGGTGGGTTCGATGGACAACGCCAGCGTGCGCACGCCCGGCAGCGCATAGGGCCGCTCGGCACGTTCGGCCAGGCCCCGAAAGTCGATGCTGTGGGTGAGTCCCAGCGTTTGCAGGTGGGCCAGGTCGGCGGTGGACAGTGCGGCCAGGTGGTCCGAACGAAAGACCCGACCCGAGCGCACCCGGCGGCCTTGCGCACCGACGAGCCCGCCGAGGTCGCGGAAGTTGGTGGCGCTTTGCAGTTGCAATGGGCGTAGGGGCGTGGTCATGGGCAGTTGCGGTTCGGGTGAAACCATCCATTGTCGGCCCCATCGCGGGGCACGCTGTCGCTGGGTGGACGGCTGCGGGAATACCCTAGCCACCCGCTTCGGGTGGGGGTGGGGGTGGCCGGTGTGCCGGAACATGGCGGGGCGCCCAAGGCAACCCCGTCTGCCGACATGGCCGGGCGCCACAGAACCCAAAAATGGAGACAAACATGTTCAACCGCTTCTCACGCCGTGCCCGCATTTCCACCGCCGTTCTGGTGGCACTCGGTGCCTCCGTGGCCAGTCTGGCCCACGCCAAAGACCTCACCATTTCGGCCGGCATTCCCAAGGCGCATTTCTGGGTGGGCCAGCACATGGACCCATTTGCCACCGCCATGGAAGCGGCCACCCCGCTCAAGTTCAAGCGCTTCTACGCGGGCGAACTGGTGGCGGTGGGGCGTGAGCTCGACGCCCTCAAGGGCGGCACCATCGACGTGGCCGCGCCGCTGCTGGCGCCCTACCACGAAGGCCGGTTCGCGCTGTCCGATGTGACACAGCTGCCCACCATCGGCACCAACTCGGTCCTGGTGACCAAGGCGTTCCAGAAGTTGATGGACTCGACCGTGAAGATCAAGGGCGACAAGTCTTTTTACCAGTACGAAATCGCCGACAAAGGCATCCACGCCTGGCCCCTGGGTTCGACCGCCGCGTACGCGCTCTCGACCACCGGCAAGGTCTTGCAGTCGCCGGCCGACCTCAAAGGTCTGCCGCTGCGTGCCGGTTCGGCGCTGCACACCATCGTGCTGCAGCAGCTCGGCGCCACGCCCGTGACCATGCCGGCCTCGCAAGCGTATGAGGCCTTGTCGCGTGGCACCGTCAACGGCCTTGTGCTGTCGGTGGGCGACTGGAAGTCCTACTCGTTCCAGGACTTGCTGAAGTACACCGTGACCGGCGTTGCGCTGGGCCATTGGGAAAGTTACCTGGCCACCACCGATGCGGTGTGGAAAGACCTGTCCGCCGACGAACGCAAGAGCTGGGACCGCATCGCGCGCGAGACCGCGCTCAAGAATGCCGAAGGCATCGACAAGCAAGACGTGGAAGTGCGCCAGGCCAGCGAGAAGGCGGGCGGCCAGTTTGTGTCCATCGACGCGCTGTCGCCCGAGATGCGTGCCCACATCGCCAAGGCCTCGGCCAACACCTGGATCCAGTGGATCGAACAGACCGAGAAGAAGGGCCACCCGGGCAAGGCCACGGCCAAGCTGTGGGCTTCGCTGGTGCAGGGCGAAGGCGGCAAAGTGCCCGAGGGCGTGGCCGAGTACCTGAAGTAACGGCACAGCCCCCGAAGCGGCCTGGTGGCCGCTTCTCTTTCAAGGGGCGCGACCAGCGGCCCGGCAGAGCCGGTGCTGCGGTCGCCCTGGCCGGCGCATGCGCTGGCGTCCCTTTCCCGCTTTGGAGCAAGCCATGTCTCAAACCCTGATCCTGTGGGCCGTCGGCGCATGGTTCACGATCTTTCTGCTGCTCGGTCAGAACGTCTCGACCGTGCTGCTGGGCTCGGGCGTCGTCGGTGTCGCCATGTGGATGGGCACGCGCGTGTTCGACGGCATCATCGGCCCCGACATCTTCTACACCGCGTCGATTTATTCGCTCTCCATCATCCCGCTCTACCTGGTGATGGCGCAGTTGCTGCTGCGCGGCGGGGTGATCGTGGACCTGTTCCGGGTGGCGCACCGCTTGTCGGGCTACAAGCGGTTCCCGCTCGGCGTTGCCACCATCCTCACCGGTGGGCTGCTGGGTGCGGTCTGTGGTTCGGGCTCGGCGAGCGCCGCTGCGCTGGCCACATTGGCCGGCCCCGAGCTGGAGCGCGTGGGTTACACCCGCCGCTTCGCCATCGGGCTGGCGGCGGTGTCGGGCTCGCTCTCGGCGGTGATCCCGCCCAGTCTGATCGTCATCATCTACGGTTCCATCACCATGGTGCCGATCGGCCATTTGTTCATCGGACTGATCGGCCCTGGCCTGCTGTGCATGGTGGTCTACACCTTGTGCATCCGCTTCTTTGCCGAAGTGAAGCCCGGTGCCATCGATGGTCAGCAGCTGGACGCGAACGAAGACCCGGCGCTGTTTCGGCGCAGCGTGCACGCTTTTGCGTTTGTGGTGTTGCTGATGGCGGTGGTGTTTGGCGGCATCTATGGCGGCATCATCACCGTGGCCGAAGCCGGTGCCATTGGCGCCTTCACCGCGCTGATCGGCATGGTGGCGATGCGGCGCGTGGGTGTGCGTGACATTGCGCTGGCCATGAGCGATTCGGTCAAGGTCACCGGCATGTTGATGATGCTGGTGATCGGTGCCCAGATCGTGGCGCGCTTTCTGGCTTTTTCGCGCCTGCCGCGCGAACTGGTGGCCTTGATGGAGCCGATTCTCGACCAGCCCATGTTGCTCATCGTGATGATGATGGCGCTGTTCTTCCTGGCCGGGATGATCCTCGAGTCGGCGGCGGTCATCGTGCTGCTGGTGCCGATTCTGCTGCCCTTGCTGACCGCGGCCAAGATCGATTTGCTGTGGTTCGGCGTGATGGCGTCTTTCATGATCGCGCTGGGCCTGCTCACGCCGCCAGTGGGCCTGTCGGTCTACGCGGCGTCCAGTGCCGCGCGCTTTCCCGTGGCCGAGGTGTTCCGGCCCACGACCCTGTTCGCACTCACCGCTGGCGTGGTGGTCACCGCCGCCATGATGTGGTTCCCCGGCATCGTCACCTGGCTGCCCAGCCACATTGGTTGAAGAGAGGCACAACATGCACTTCTGGAAAACACTGGGACGCATCGAGGGCGGCATGGCCTCCATCGGTGCCGGTCTGTGCCTGCTGGCCATGATCATCAGCACGGTGATCAGCGTGGTCGGGCGCTACATCTTGCAGCAAGACATCCTGCCCGGCGCCTACAACCTGATCGAGCGCGTGGCGTTCCCGCTGATCGTGTTCTGGGCCATGCCGCTGGCACACCGGGAAGGCAGTTTTCCGCGCTTCGACATGCTG
>NZ_JBFJMY010000230.1:0-6651 GCF_041633695.1 Hydrogenophaga sp. | reverse complement strand
GCGGATGCCCGGTTTGAGGGCACGCAGCAAGGCGTCGTTGTGCACATGGGCACCGGCGCTGGTGGCGTCGAACACGATGTCGATGTCGGCAAAGATGGGCAGGCGGGTCAGGCCTTCCACGCCTTCGTGGGTGGTGGCCACACCCATGCGATGGGCGCGGGCCAGCCCGTCGGAGCCCGGGTCGATGCCGACCATGGCTCCCATTTCGATGTGTTGCCCGTGGCGCAGGATCTTGATCATCAAGTCCGTGCCGATGTTGCCGCTGCCAATGATGGCGGCTTTGAGTTTCTTGGTCATGCGTAAGCCCTAAACCATGCGGCAGGACACACGGCCCAGCGCGCCAAACTCGGCGTGGATGAGGTCGCCGGCCGCCACCGGCACCATGGGACCCAACGCGCCCGAGAGAATCACCTGGCCCATTTGCAGGCCCTGCCCGCGCTCGGCCATGGTGCGCGCCAGCCAGTAGGCCGCGCGCAGCGGATGACCCAGGCATGCGGCACCGGTACCGATCGAAACCGTTTGCCCGTTTTTCTGCATCTGCATGCCGATCTCGCCCAGCGAGACGCCGCCCAGGCCCATCGGCTGGTCACCCAGCACATACAGACCACACGAGGCGTTGTCGGCCACGGTGTCCACCAGACTGATCTTCCAGTCGGTGATGGCGCTGTCCACGATCTCCAATGCCGGTAGCGCATAGGCCAGGCAGCACAGAAACTCGGCCCAGCTCGGTGCCGCGCCTGGCAGATCGCGGCCCACGACGAAGGCCACCTCGGCCTCCACCTTGGCTTGCATCAGCGTGGACACCGGCACGTCCTGCCCGCTCAAGTACTCCATGTCGTCGAACAGCACACCGAAGTCGGGCTGGTCCACGCCCAGTTGCTGCTGCACGGCCTTGGAGGTCAGACCCACTTTCAGTCCCACGATGCGGCGGCCTTGCGCCAAACGCGCCTGGGTGTTGAGTTCGGCCACGGCGTAGGCCGCCTCCAGCCCAGCAATGCCGTGGCTGGTGGACACCGGTGCGATGGTCTTTCGGTCGCTGCGCGATTGGCGCAGCGCGAGCGCAGCGGCCGCTAGGGATTCTGGGTTCATGACGGTGTCTCCTGTGTGTCGATGAAAACTTCGCCGTCGCGCACCACCGCCTTGTAGGCGCGTATGGGTGTCACGGCGGGAAAGGTCAAGGCTTCGCCGGTTTTGAGGCAGAAGCGGCCGGTGTGCCACGGACACTCCACGTAGCCGTTCTCCACCGTGCCTTCGGACAGCGAGGCTTCGCCGTGGGAGCAGGTGTCGTCGGTGACGAAGAACGCTTCGTCCAGACGGAACACCGCCAGCGGCGCCCTGCCCTCGATGTCCACGCGCAGGCCCTCGCCGTCTTCCACGGCGTCCACGCGGCAGAGCCGCAGCTCCGTGCCCGCGAGAGATGTATTTTTGTCGTCCATGGCGGTTGCGCCTTTCATCAGAAAAATCGGTCGTAGTGAATGTGTGTGGCGGGCACCTGGTGGTCGACCATGAGCATGCGCACCACCGCCTCTGTCATGGGCGGTGGGCCGGCGAGGTAGTACTCGTGGTCGGTCCACGCGCCGGCCATGCGGCGCACCAGCAGCTCGTGCACAAAACCGCGCTCGCCGCTCCACCCGCCGGCATCGGCCAGTTCGGCCACCGACAGCGCCACCTCGGTCCGGACACGCGTGGGTTGCGCGAGCCAGTCGCCAAAGGCGGGCACGTCCGCGGGGCCACGGCCACCGTAGAAAAGCGCGATGTTGCGCCCGCTCAAACGCGGGTGCGCCGAGGCGGCATTCGCAATCGACACCATGGGGGCCAGACCCGAACCACCCGCAATGCAGACCACGTCGCGCTCGGCAGCGGGCTGCAGATGCGCCAGGCCCAGCGGACCATCCATGCGCACACGCTGGCCGGGTTGAAGTGCGTCGAACAACCAGGCGCTCCCTCTGCCCAGCGGCACGCGGCGCACCATGAAACACCACTCGCCCGCCTCGTTGGGCTGGTTCGACATGGAGTACGCACGCCACTGGTCTCCGCCCGGCAGTGCCAGCATGGCGTACTGCCCTGGCAGAAAGCGCGCCGGCCCCGGACCACGAAAGCGGAACTCGCGGATGTCCACCGTGACTTGTTGCGCGCCCAGGTATTCGGCCTCGAAGCACACCGGCGCAATGGCGGGCACAAAGGCCTCGCCCGATCGGATCTTGATCTCGCAATCGCTCAGCGGCAGGCACTGGCAGGCCAGGCGATGGCCCTTGCTGCGCTGCTTGGCATTGAGGCCGGGCGCTTCGGGCCAAAGTTCTTGTACTTCGCCGCTGAGCAGTTCGAACTTGCAGGAACCACAGCCCCCGGCGTTGCATTCATACGGCAGGCCCAGGCCCGCTCGCAGACCTGCCCGCAGCAGGTTGTCGCCCGGTGCGTTGTCGTAACGGGTCTCGCTGCCCGCCAGGCGAATCACATGCGCCACCCCACTCATGCCACCACCCCCAGATTCAGCCAGCGGCGGGCGTTGCCCGAACGCAGGCGCTCGACCAAGTCGGCCGACAGACCCAGGCCTTCCAATCGGCCGGCAGGGTCGTTGTCCATGATCGAGAACGGGTAGTCGGTGCCGACCATGACCTGCTCATCGCCGAACACGCGGATGAGGTGGTGGATGGTGTCGCTGTCGTACACCAGGTTGTCGTAAAACATGCGGCGCGCGGCCTGCATCGGATCGCCGGGTAGGCGGTCGCGCACCTGGGGCAATACGTTCCAGGCGTGCTGCAGGCGGGGCAACAACATGGCCAGACTGCCACCGCCGTGGCTGTACGCAATGCGCAGCCCAGGCAGTTGAGACAGGGTGCCGCCCGTGATCATCGATGCGGCGGCCAAGCCGGTTTCACCCGGGAAGGCCAGCACCTGCTCCAGCGCCGCCGGCCCGACCACGCGGTCCAGGCCACTGGGGCGCAAGGGGTGCACAAACACCGCCGCGCCCCACTCGGCAGCGGCCTCGAAAAACGGCAGAAAGCGGGGGTCGCCGATCACGGCACCGTTGACATTGCCCGCGATCTCCACACCAGCGAGACCAAGCTGGTGCACCGCGTGATCCAGTACTTCGATGGCCATGTCCACGTCCTGCAGCGGCACCGCGGCCAAGCCGACGAAGCGCGAGGATTCGCGGCGCACCATCTCGGCGATCACCTCGTTGAGGTAACTGCACAGCACGCGGCCATCTTCCGGCGCAAGCCAGTACGACAACAGCTCGGGCATGGGCGACAAGACCTGCATGCCGGTGCGGCGCTGGTCCATGTCGGTCTGGCGCACCACACAGTCCCAGCACTGGTGCGAGACGGTGCGGTAGACCGAGCCCGACACCATCACGTGCTGGTGGCACGCGTGCGCTGGCGCCATGGAAGGCCACGGCGCGTTTACATGGCGCCCGACGTAGGCCGGAAACGATTGCGGCACCACATGGGTGTGCACGTCGATCAGGCCGCCGCCGTCGTGGGAAGGGTGGTGTTGATGAGCCATGTGGTCAGGTGATGGAGAAAGCGGGTCGGGTAGCTCGCACCGGCTCAGCGCTTGGCTTGCGCCGGCACTTCGCCGGTGCTGAAGAACTGCGTGGCCACGGCGTTGAACTCGTCGGGAATTTCGTACTGCGGCCAGTGCGCGGCATCGCCCTGCATGACATAAAAGCGGCTATCTGGCACGCGCTTCACGGCGGCCTCGACGGCTTCCATGTCGTGGATCGGGTTGTCCAGCGTCCATAGGAACAGCGTCTCGCAGCGCAACGATTCGAGCGGAATCAGGAATTCGTCGTGCCGCTGGATCACCGCGTTGATCTTGGGCGCCACGCGGCGGGTATCGGCCGCCAGGTAGATGCGCAGCCGCAGATCGATCAGCTCTTCCTGCAGCAGGTGGTGGTTGTTCGGGTGCATCAACCACTTCATGCGCGCGGTCACGGTGTCGCGGTTGGGCACCACGTCCACGTTGGCCTTGTTGAGCGCAATGAAGTTTTGCATGTCCTGGCGCCCCTTGGCAGAGACCACGGGAATGCCGCCCGCCGTGTTGAGCATGAGGCGGCGCACGCGCTGCGGGTACTTGGCGGCAAAGATGCCAGACACCCAGCCGCCCAGCGACTCGCCCGAGAGGTGGGCCGACTCGATGTCCAGCGCGTCCATGAGTTCGCGCAGCTGCTCGGCAAACACCGCCGGGTTGTATTCGTCAACGGTCTTCGCCGACAACCCGTGGCCTGCGTAGTCGAACGCGATCACGTGGAATTTTTCCGACAGCGCCACCAAATTCTTGGCATAGGCCTCCAGGTGGCCGTTCAGGCCGTGCTGCAACAGGATCACTTCCTTGTTGCCGCGACCGGCTTCGGCGATGCGGATGCGGCCAAAAGTGGGGGTGGATACGTACCGGATTTCGGCACCGAGAAAGTCAAGCCAGAGGCTCATACAGGGCTCCTTGTGTGAGAAAGAAAAGTGGGAGAAACAGTGAAGCGCCCACGGCGAAGCCCGCAGGCCGCCCGGCGGGGCCCGCGTTCGCGCAGGTCAGCGCAACGCTCAGTTGATGGGTTCTAGGCGGGGCAGCGCGTCCAGATAACAGGCCACCATCTGGCGCCAGCGGCGAAACAGACGCTGGAAGCGTGGTGCATCGTCCTGCCACAGACGCCGCACCGCAAAGCCGCGCACGATGCTGATGCTCAGCCAGAGCAGGTCCTCGGCGACCGCCTCGGGCACGCCCGCGCCGATCAAAGCCTCCAGCCAACTCGCCTCCACCGGCAGACGCGCTTCGGCCGAAATGAGGAGCACGCGGTTGGTGCTGCCCAACTCCCGGCGGCCCTGGATCGCGAGATCCAGCGCAATGAGGAACAGCTCGCTGAAGAAAAAGTCCTGGCTGTCGGCCATCAACTCTTTGATCGACTCGTCCACCGAGGCCACGCTGAGCGAGCGCTTGCGCCCGAGCTCGGCCGTGCGCAGGAACACATGCTCGACCAGCGCCACGATCAGCGCGTCCTTCGACGGAAAGTGGTGTGTTTGCGCGCCCCGTGAAACGCCCGCGCGCATGGCCACATCGGCCGTGCGCAGACCCGAGTAGCCCTTGTCGGTCAGCTCCTCGATCGCGGCATCGAGGATGCGGCGGCGCATGTCCTCCGAGCGCTCGGCCTGCGTTCTGCGGCTGCGCACCGGTCGGGCGGTGGCCGCTTGCGCTGTATGTCCAGGCGCCGCTGGGCTGCCGATGTTTTTTGTCATGCTCTCCCTCCAGGCGAGCGCAGAAACGCTCGGTGTTCACAACATGGTGCTCCCGCCGTTGACGCTGATCACCTGACCGGTGACAAACGCCGCCTCGCGGGAGGCCAGGTAGGTCACCATGGACGCCACTTCCTCGAGTTCGGCCGCGCGTTCCATGGGGATGACGCTCAGAAATTTCTTGGCGACCTCCGGATTGTCGCGGATGAACCGTTGCAAGGGTTCGCCGTTGACGGCGCAAGGGGCCACGGTGTTGACCGTCACGCCATGTGTGGCGAACTCGCGTCCCAGGCCGGTGGTGAGTCCGTGCACCCCGCCCTTGGCGGCGTTGTAGGCGGCGTGGTCGGCCAGACCGTTGCGCACCGAGTCGGCGCCCAGGTTGACGATGCGCCCGTATCGGCGCTCGACCATGGCCGGCAAGAACGCACGGGTGCACCACAACACGGTCCAGAGATTGCGGTCCACGGTGGTCTTCAGCGTCTCTGGCGTGTGGCTTAGAAACGGCAGAATCACACCGCCCCCTGCGTTGTTCACCAGAATCGTCGCCTCGCCCAGGGCCGAGCGGGTCTGCTCCAGCAACGCTTGCGCACCGGCCTCGGTGGAGAGGTCACCGGCCACGCCGATCACCCGTGCACCATGCGCCTGGCGCAGCTGTTCACACACCGCTTGCAGTTCGTCGTTGGTCACATCGGCCAGCGCCAGCGCCGCACCTTCGCGGGCAAACGCCTCGGCGATCGCCATGCCAATGCCGCGTGCAGCACCGGTGACCACCACCACCTGGTCTTGGAAACGCCCAGCAGCACTCGAAGAAGTTTTTGTGTTCATGTGTTATCCCGTCTCAAAGAATGATGCTCACGCGACCGTGTGGACGCAGTGCATCCATGTCGAGCATGCAGCGCTTCTCACGGATGCGCAGTTGCCCGTCGAGCACGGTCAGCCGGTAGCGGTAGCTGCCCACGTACACGTCGGCGGCCCCGTTCTTGAAACGGTGCACCGAAAAGGCGGCCGAGACTTCGGTGTCGCCGTCCTCGCGCGCATCGACCAATACATTGGTCACCATGTGGCGGGTGCGTGAGCGGGGCCATTCCACATGGGCCGATTTTTTCTGCAGGCGCAGCACGCGCTCGTGCAGGCGCGGGCGGTCGTCCGCGATGTAGAAGAGCGTGTTGTCGGGGGTCACGTCCGGCGCGGTGCCCACGGTCGGCACGTGGTACACGGCGTCGTCCGTGAACAGGGCCAGCCATTCGTCCAGCTGCCAGCGGTCGAGCATGGCGGTGTCCACGAGAACGTGCGTGAACCCCTCGCGACGCAGGCGGTCGCACCAGGCAGTCGCATCGTCGGGTGCTTCCCGCATCACGCGCGAGAATGGGCCGCGGTCCCAGGTGGTCTGGTAGATGATCTTCGCCCGGTAGTAGAAGGGCGC
>NZ_JBFJMY010000229.1:0-6665 GCF_041633695.1 Hydrogenophaga sp. | reverse complement strand
GGCTCAGCCTGCCCGGCGCCAGGGGCCAGCTGGACGGCGACATCGGGTACGCCCAAGGCCGTGGCGATCTGTCGCTGAACATCGACAACGCGGCCCAGGTGCTGGCCTGGGCGCGGCGCCTGCAAACCCTGCCCGTGGTGGGCCCGGCCATTGCGCGCCAGTTGCAAACACAGCCCGCTTTGCAAAACCTGCAAGCCAGCGGTCAGGCCAGCCTGGGTCTGCAATGGCAGGGCGGGCTGGCGGAAATCGGCTTTCCCGCGCCCGCAGCCGCCGCTGCCAACAAGGCGCCCGCCGCCTTGCGCCTGCAAGTGGCGCTCGATGTGCCGCGCCTCGAAGCCAGCGGCCTCACGCCTACCCCCGTCAGCGCCACCCCCACCACACCGGCAGCGGCCACCGGCACGGCTACGGCTGCGCCGGGCAGCAGCCCGCCCACGGCCTGGTCGGTGCGCGGCTTGCGGCTTAAGGTCGACGGCAGCCTGGCCGATCTGGCCATTGCCCTGCAAGGCCAAGGCAGCTTCGCCACCTGGCGCGGCGAGATCCAGACCCAGGCGCGGCTGACAAATGCCTTGCCCGCCACGGCCGCGCAGCGCCAGGCCGAGAGCCGCCTGGACATCGGCAGCCTGCAAATCCAGGCCCAGGACGGCAGCCGCCCGGACCGGGTCGTGGACTGGTCGGTTCGCAGCGAGGCCCCGCTGTGGCTCGGCTGGCTGAACACCGCCACCGGTTGGGCCCTGCAAGCCGGGCCCGGCCAGCTGCAGGTGCTGCCCACGTTCTCCGCCACCGGCACCCGCACGGCCGCCAGCAAAACCGCCGCGCGCCAACCCCTGAGCCTGGCCTGGGACAGCGTGCGCTGGCAAGCACAAAGCCTGCAAACCCGTGGGCGGCTGCGCGGCTTGCCGCTGTCGTGGATCGACGCGCTGGCCGCCACCGGCGCCAACGCCGCCGGCCCCATGGCGCAGGCCGGTGTCGCTGGCGACATCGTGTTCGACGGCGAATGGGATTTGTTCTTGCCCGCGCAAACCGGTGGCGCCGAGCCGCTGCGCCTGAACGCACAACTGCAGCGCAGCAGTGGCGATCTTTCGGTGCGCACCGGCGCGGGCCAGGGCGATGCGGGATCGGCCGCCGGGAGCACTGGCCAATTGCTGCAAGCCGGCGTGCGCGAAGCGCGCCTGAACCTGAGCGCGCAAGGCCGCCAGATCAAGGCCAGCCTGCGCTGGGACAGCGAGCGCCTGGGACAGGCCAGCGCGGACGTGGGCACCGAACTCGCCGCCCCCGGCAAGCCCGCACCGAACGTTTCTGCGCTCGACCACTGGTGGCCCGCCAGCGCCCCGCTCAACGGCAGCTTCAAAGCCGCCCTGCCCCAGGTCGGCGTGTGGTCGGCGCTGGCGCCGCCGGGCTGGCGCATGCGCGGCACCCTGCAGGCCGAAGCCAGCATCAGCGGCACCCGGGGCGCACCCAAGTGGCGCGGCAGCCTGCAGGCCGAACAACTGGCGCTGCGCTCGGTGCTCGACGGTTTCGAATTTGCCAACGGCCAGCTGCGCGCCACGCTGGAAGACGAGCGCATCACCATCGAACGGCTGGTGCTGGAAGGCCCCGGTGGCAGCGCCGCCGGTGGCACGCTGCAAGCCCAGGGTCAGGCCCAGTGGCGCGCGCCCAGCCCGGGCGCGCCACGCGAACCCTTGATCGACCTCACGGTCGACACCCGGCAGCTGCGCGTGTCCAGCCGGCCCGACCGGCGCCTCACCCTTTCTGGCCAGGTGAAGGCACAGCTCGCGGGCCCGCGGCTGCAAATCCGCGGCCAGCTCAGCGCCGACTCGGCGCTCTTCATCCTGCCCGACGAACTCGCCCCCACCCTGGGAGACGACGTGGTGGTGCGCGGCGGGCGCAGCCTGCCACAAGGCACGGCCACCGGCGTGCCGATCGAGCCGGACGTGCAAGTCCAGCTCGACCTGGGGCAACAATTCGAGGTGCGCGGGCGCGGACTCAAGACCCGCTTGAGTGGCCAGCTCACGGTGCGCAGCACGCCCACGGCACCCACGCCGCGCGTGCTGGGCGAGGTGCGCACGGTCAGCGGCACCTACCGCGCCTACGGCCAGCAGCTCACCATCGAAACCGGCGTGCTGCGCTTCACCGGTCCGTACGACAACCCGACGCTCGACATCGCGGCCGTGCGCCCGCAAATCGGCGACGCCAGCCAGCGCGTGGGGGTACAAATCAGCGGCAGCGCGCAAGCGCCGCGCGTGCGCCTGTTCTCCGACCCCGAACTGCCCGACAGCGAAAAACTCGCCTGGCTGGTACTGGGCCGCCCGGCCACCGGCGCCGGTGCCGAAGCCGCCGTGCTGCAACAAGCCGCCCTGGCGCTGCTGGCCCGCAACGGCGGTCAGCTCGACGGTGGCTTTGCGCAGGCCTTTGGTCTGGACGAACTCGGTGTGCGCGGCGAAGGCACCAACGCCGACGGCAGCACCACGGCCGCCGCCCTCACCTTGGGCAAGCAGCTGTCGAGCAAGCTGTATCTGAGTTACGAGCGCAGCCTGGCCGGCACCGTGGGCACGGTGTCCATGTTCTACGACGTGTCGCGCCGCCTGACGGTGCGGGCCCGCGCCGGCGAAGAAAACGCCATCGACCTGATCTTCACGCTGCGCTACGACTGAAGGAGCCGGGCCGGTTCCTCAACAAATAATCACGTTGGCGAACCGGCACGACCGACTCGCCAACGTGGACCGGCCATCAGGCGGCCAGCGCGACCTGGGTGCGGATCTCGCTCTCGGCCGTGGCCAGAGCCGCCGTTTTGGCGTCAGGGCCCATGGCCACGCCTTCGGCCCGCACAAAGCGCAGGTCGGTGATGCCGAAGAAGCCGAACAGCGCCTGCAGGTAGGACTCCTGGTGCTCCAGGGCGCGGCCGGCGTCGCTCTTGGAATACACACCGCCACGGGTCAGCACCACGATCACCGTTTTGCCGCCGGCCAGGCCCACCGGGCCTTTTTCGGTGTACTTGAAGGTGCGGCCGACCTGGGCCACGCGGTCGATCCAGGCCTTGAGCTGGGTCGGCACCGTGAAGTTGTACAGCGGCGCACCGATCACCAGCACGTCGGCCGCCAGGAACTGGCTCACCAGCGCTTCTGACAAGGCGTTTTCCTGGCGCTGCACTTCGGTGGAAGCGGCCTGGCCGGTGCGGAAACCCAGCGCGTCGGCGCTCAGGTGGGCCGGTGCGTTGGCGGCCAGGTCGAGGTGCTGCACCTGCGTGCCGGGGTGGGCGGCCACCCAGTCGGCCACGGCGCGGGCGGTGAGTTGACGGGACACCGACTGGTCGCCGGTGATCGAGGAATCGATGTGCAGCAGCTGCATGAAAATCTCCTGAGGGAACGGGAAGCCACGCGGGGTGGCCGTTTATAGATTGTGATTTCAATACCAATTTCTGATAAGACAGGCTATTTGGGAAACATCGTCCCATAATCAGGACAATTGATCGACCAACGTAGACCAACCCAGCCATGCAAGACCTGAACGACATGCTGTTCTTCGCCGAGGTGGCGGAACGCGGCGGCTTTGCGCCCGCCGGCCGGGCGCTCGGTGTGCCCAAGTCGCGCCTGTCGCGCCGCGTGGCCGAGCTGGAAGCGCAACTGGGCGTGCGCCTCTTGCAGCGCACCACGCGCAAACTCTCGCTGACCAGCGTGGGCGAAACCTATCTGCGCCACTGCCAGGCGCTGCGCGAATCGGCCCAGGCCGCCGCCGACGCCGTGGCCCAGGTGCAAACCGAGCCACGCGGCACCCTGCGCGTGGTCTGCCCGGTCACGCTGGCCCAAAGCCTGCTCGGCGAACTGATGCCGCTCTTTCTGGCCCGCCACCCGCTGGTGCGCGTGGACATGCAGGTGAGCAACCGCGTCGTCAACCTGGTGGAAGATGGTGTGGACGTGGCCTTGCGCGTGCGCGCCACACTCGAAGACAGCGGCAGCCTGGTGGTAAAGCGGCTGGGCGACGACGCGCCGGTGCTGGTAGCCAGCCCCGAGCTGCTGGCCCGCCAGGGCACGCCCACCACGCTCGAAGACCTGAGCCGGCTCGACAGCATCGCCATGTCCAGCACCGACGGCTACGCCAACATCCACCTGACCGGCCCCGACGGGCGCCAGCACACCGTGCAGCACCGCCCGCGCTACGTGGCCGACGACCTGCTCACCCTGCACTTCGCCGCGCGCGCCGGCACCGGCATGTGCTGGCTGCCCAGTTACATGTGTGAAGACGACCTGCGCGAGGGCCGGCTGGTGCAGCTGCTGCCCGACTGGACCCATCCGCGCGGCGTGGTGCACGCGGTGTTCGCCTCGCGCCGCGGCCTCACACCCGCCGTGCGCAGTTTTCTCGACTTCCTGGGTGAACACGTGCCCCGCCACATCCGTCTGTGGAGCCGCACCACCGCTTGAACCCGGCCCTCGCCCCAAGAGGCCACCGTACAATGCGGGCTCCTTCGCGCCGCCATAGTTCAATGGATAGAACGAGCGCCTCCTAAGCGCTAGATACAGGTTCGATTCCTGTTGGTGGTACCAAGTTTGACGTTGACCCGGCTCCGAAGGCACATCATGCTTTGTGTCCACGGAAGCAGCGGGTAATCCAGTCTATTCAGTGCGGGGCGGACGCAGCGGAAGAGAAATTGAAAGCAGTTCGTGGGCCTCGACGATCGCCATGGCCACGTCCTCAGTGGTCGTGCGCTTGGTCATTGCTTGATCGCGTATGAGATCGTAGGCCTCGGTCTCGGAAATTTGGTGGGCCTTCATCAGTATGGCTTTGGCGTCTGCAACGTGCCGAACCCCAAGCAATTTGGCCTCAACTTTCTTCAGGCGCCGAACGAGCGCGCGATTGACTTTGTGACTCTCGCGGGCAAGGACCAGCGTGGAGAGTAGTCCGAACGATCTCACCGGGGAAGGCAGAATAGCCTTGGCGTCCAAGCCAAGAACCACCTCTACGATGGTGGGATTTTCATAGTTCACAACCGCGATGATCGTTGGAGCATCTTCATCGCGGCTCCAGTCCATGTTTAGACTAAGAATTTCAGGCCGTACGGCCACAAAAGCGACATCGACATCTCGATCAATGGACTGCACGGGTGGCCAAACGGCCCTCACCCTACAGCCGATTCGCTGAAGTTGCTGGGTAAGTTGTCGCCCATCAGAGTCGTCGGGATGAATGACCGCCACGGTCAGCGTACGAAGCTCCTTCAGTTGCTGCGGAGTGGCGCGCAACGATGGCCGGTGCTCCTTGCGTTCATCCATCGCTAGTCCAGCTTGTCCAGGTGGGCGGCCCAGTCACCCAGTGAATGGGTGACGAGATAAGGGTCCGGATATACCGACCTTCGGGCGCGGCGAACGATGGTGAACTGCCCTTCGGCGTTGAGTCTTCCAATGCGAGGGTAGAGGCAGGTGTGATGGTTAGTAGGATCAATACGCACACGGCCCTGCGGTGCATCGAACTCACTGCCCAATACTTGAGGCAACAGTTCTCCGATTTCGTCGCTGCCGGACTGGCGCATCGCGTTCGCAAAGATATGCATCTGGAAATACGAGGCTTCCCAGCAGAGATTGGGTACGCAGCATTCACCAAAGCGACGACGTAGGCTATCTAGGCAGCGGTGATTCGCGGCAGAGTCGATAGACTGGAAATATGGGGCAGAGGTGTAGTGTCCGGTGGCAAGCCCTACCTCCATCTGTGCGACCTCCGCCTCCGAGGTCGTCAGGCTTCCGATAGGCATGACCTTGGGGTCGAATCCGGCATCGGCGTAGGCGCGGTAAAGCGCAGCTGTGGAGTCTCCCACTACAGTAGAAAAAATGAAGTCTGGCCGCTTGTTGCGGATGTCAACCATGATCTGCGCGTATTCCTTCTCTGTCGCGTCCAGAGCAACGTAGCGCTCCGCAAGCTTTTCACTTCCTTGGCGCTGCATTACCAACTCTCCCATGATCCGGTTGGATTCATAAGGGTAGATGTAGTCCGAACCAATGAGGTAGACCCGTGCGCCAAAGTTTTCCGTCATGAACTCGGCAAGCTGAACACTGTTTTGATTGGGTGCCGCACCGGTGTAAATCACGTTTGCCGAATACTCGAAGCCTTCGTAAAGCGTGGGGTAAAACAGCAGTTTGTTCCACTTTTCAATGATGGGAATAACCGCCTTGCGGCTGCTCGACATGTAGCAGCCAAAAATGACGTTGACCTTGTCCTGCAGGATCAGCTGTTCGGTCAGTTGTGCGTAGCGCAACGGGTTGGACTGTGGGTCGTACTGAACGGGAACCAACTCGCGACCGTGAATGCCGCCGGCCTCGTTGATCTCGTCGATAGCAAGCAGCGCACCGAGTAACTGCGAAAGGCCGATGCTGGAGGTAACGCCAGTCTTGGAGAAGAGGACGCCAACGCGAACGGGATCTCGATCAACCATAGCGCACCTGTCGGACACGAGGTATGGCTGCACTAGATTGGACAAAAGGTCGTTGGATCATGGTGAAGAGTTGACGAAAAGGACGGGTGTATTCAGATGATGGCACAGCAGTCACTCGGCGGCCAGCCTTACATAATCCCGCTGCAACTGCACTGAAAAGTGATGCGGATCGTCAGCGATGCAGTAGTCGCGCCAGCCAAAAATGCGGCGCACGTATCCGTCTGCAGCCGGATCAACCGCCAAGCAGAAG
>NZ_JBFJMY010000228.1:0-6673 GCF_041633695.1 Hydrogenophaga sp. | reverse complement strand
TCGTCTGCGCTGGCGCGGTCCTGGAGTTGGTCTTTCAACAATTGTGTGAAACCGTCGATGGCGCGCAGCGGCGATTTCAGATCGTGCGACACGGAGTAGGCGAACGAGTCCAGCTCGGCGTTGACCTGTTCCAGCTCGGCGGTGCGCAGGCGCACCCGCTGCTCCAGCGTGCTGTTGAGGCGCTGGATCTCGTGCTGGTGCTGGTGGCGCTGCAGTTCCGCCGAGGCGCGGCCGGCAAAAATGGCAAACAGCGCCCGATTTTCCGGTTGGAACGGCGTGGGGCTTTTCCAGAGCGCGGTGAGCGTGCCAATGGTCTGGCCTTGGTGGTCCAGCAAATTTTGCGTGGCGTGGTTGGGATACGTTTCACTGCCCACGGCCAGGGCGCCAGGCTGGCTGTGCTCAAAGACGGCGATTGTGTTGTCGGGCGGGGATTCCAGCCAAGGGCCGGCGGGCACCGCGTCGGCAACTGCCAACTGGCCGTGTCGCCAGATGGCCAAGGTCTGCGCTTGCCCGGCGCCGGTGGCCTCGCGCACGAAAACGGTGTCGGCGCCCAGCGCTTTGGCCATGTGCTCGACCAGCACCGCAAAAAAGGCCTCCCCGGTCTGGGCCGACATGCCTTGTGCCATCTCCAGCAGCAAGGCTTCGCGCCGCTTTTCTTCGGTCACGTTCATGGTGCAGGCCAGCACGCAGGGCTCGCCTTCCATGTCGATGAGTTCCGCCCAGATGCGCACTTCGATCAAAGTCCCGTCGGGCTTGCGCAGCCGGGTTTCGTAGCCGTGCAGACGGCTTTCGCGACGCAGTGCACGCACAAAATCACCGCGGCTTTGTTGGTCTGGCCAGAATTCACGGGCCACTGTGGGTTCGTGTTCCGGACGGTCGTCGCGCGGCCTGTGGTCCACCCGCTGGATTTCGACCAGACTGCCATCTTCGTAGCGGGTGATGGTCATGTTCAGGGGGCTGAAATGGAAGGTCTTGGCAAAGCGCTCCTCTGAACGGCGCAGTTGCGCCAGTGCCGCCGATTGTTCGCTGATGTCCGACACGGTGGTGATGATCAGCTTGTCCTTGGGATCTTTGCCCATTTCGGAAGAAATCAGGGCGCTGAAGGTGCTGCCATCGGCGCGCAGGCCCAGCACAGGGTACTGCGTGACCAGCCGCTCTGTGAACAGGCGCCGCAGGTAGGCGGGGCGGGCGCTTGGGTCGGCCCACAAAAAACCTTCCTCCTTGCCCACCACCTGTTCTTTGGTGTAGCCGTAGGCGCGCTCAAAGGCGGGGTTGACGTCGACCAAATACCCGGTATGGGCCGATTGCGCCAGCATGGGGCTGGGGCTGCTGCGGAAGAAGCGGGCAAAACGCTCCAGATGCTGATCGCGTTCCGCTTCCAGCTCCTGGCGGCGCAGCAGTTCGTTCATTTGCAGTTGCAGCGCTTGTTTGGCCCGGTGTCGGCTGAAATACACCATGATGGCCACCACCACCAGGGTGGCGGTCTGTGTCAGCCAGGTCTTGAGTCCCACCTCCAGGTTGTGCTGCGGCAGATAGCCGTGCAGCTCAGCCACGGTCAAGACGGCCAAGGCCGTGGCGCTGAACGCCACGGTGGCGATGAGCGCGTTGCGGTTCAGAAAAATGCCGGCGCCAACGACCGCGCCGACATACAGAAAGGCGACCGCGCCGCGCACCGAGCCGATGGCCACCACGCCAAAGCAGGCCACCAACAGCACCAGAGACACCATGATGTGCGCGTTGTAGCGCGTATAGCCCCGGCGGATCAACAGCAAAGAGATCCAGCTGACCACCGCGAACAGCACGGTGGTCCAGGTTTCCAGCGGATTGCTCGTGTTGGCATACACCAGCGGTATCAGCAGGGTGGACACCGACGCCAACAGCACGGCCACGGTGCGCAAGGTGCTGGTCCGGAATGCGGTGTCGCCAGTATCGTCGGGCAAGGACTGGGCGGGATTGTCCTTCTTACTCATCCGAATCCATTCGGGTTGCTGTGGGTCGCAAACGGGTTGCTGTCACACAGTTGGGCTTGTCTCCGTGTTGTATCGGTCCTTGGAGGCCGTTCTTGATGATCTCGCTCAAGACTTCTTGCGGTTTCGCACGGCGAAGTGTTTTTTTAACCCTGTGCCACGGGCAAGCCGGGGGTGTTGCACCACTCGCTCCAGCTGCCAGGAAACAGGCGGCTGCGCCCCAGGCCTGCGATTTCCATCGCCAGCAGGTTGGGCGTGGCGGTGACGCCGCTGCCGCACTGGTGGATCACGCTGGCCGGGTCGCGCCCGCCGAGCACCGCGCTCCACTCCGCGCGCAATTGCGCTGCGGGCTTGAAGTGGCCATCGGGTGTGAAATTATCGGCAAAGGGCCGGTTCAAGGCGCCCGGAATGTGACCGGCCACCGGATCGAGAGGCTCGGTCTCGCCGCGAAAGCGGGCACCGGCGCGGGCATCGACCACGGTCTGGCGGGTGCTGCCGAGTGCGCCGGCCATTTCCTGGGCCGAAGCGACATCCACCAACGCGGCTTGCAACTGGAAGCTGCCCTTTGGCACGATCGCTGTCGCCGGTCCGATTTCGCTGGCACCTCCAGCGGCGCGCCACGCCGCCCAGCCACCGTCCAGCACCGCGACCGCTTCATGCCCGCACCATTTGAGCATCCACCACAGGCGGCCGCAAAAACTGCTGCCCTGCCGGTCGTACACCACCACTTGCTGTCCGGCCTGCAGGCCGGTGTCTGCCAACCAGGCCGCGAAGGCCTCGCGCGAGGGCAGGGGGTGGCGGCCACCGCTGGCGCTGGCGTCGCCGGGAAGAGCGCTCAGATGGGTGTTCAGGTCGGCGTGAACGGCGCCGGGTATGTGTTGTTCGAGGTATTGGGCCAATCCTGCAGACGGCTGGCCCAGATCAAAACTGCAATCGAACACGCGTACCGCGGCATGTTGGTCCAGGTGTTGCCGCAGCTGAGCGGCGGAAATGAGGGTCTTGTGCATGCCGGTCATTGTGCGGCAAGTGCACCGGGATGACCATGCAAGCCAATGCATCAACCTGCCGGCTGCGCGTGTGCGCAGCGAGGGCTCAGGCGGCGTGGTCTTCTGCTGGCGCGTGGGGCAGGGCGCGCGCGCGCAGCACCGTGGCTGTGATGCCGCTCACGACGATCAGCGCCATGCCGGCCCAGCTCAAGGGCGTGAGGTGATCTCCAAAAATCACCACGCTGTAGATACCTGCGAAGACGATGCCCGAATACTGCAAGTTGGCCACCACCAGGGTGGCGCCGCTGCTGTAGGCGCGCGTCATGCACAGTTGCCCCAGTACCGCGAGCAGTCCAATAGGCAGCAGCCACAATGCGCTGGGCCAGAACCAAGGGCTGGCGCCGGTGAACAGCATGGCAACACCGCCGGTGAGCACCGCCCCGACCGAAAAATAGAACACGGTGCGGCTGTCGGGTTCGCCTGCGCGCGCCAGTGCCGACACCTGCAGGTAAGCGAAGGCCGCAAAAATGCCCGACAGCAGGCCGATCAGGGCGCCAAAGACCTGTGCTTCGTTGATGGTGGGGCGCAACATCATCGCCACGCCGCCAAATCCGGCCAGAACCGCCAGGAACAAAGGGCCTTGGTGCTGGATGGAGGTCTGTTTGCCTTGCATCAGCACTGCGCCGCCGAGCAAGAAGGTGGCAATCCACACGCTGCTCATGTAGTTCAGCGTCATGGCAGTGGCCAGGGGCAGTAGGGGGATGGCGTAAAACCAGCAGGTCAGCGCGATCACCCCCACCAGGGTGCGCCAAGCATGCATCATGGGCAACTGGGTGCGCAATGAGATGCGGCGCGCGCGGGCAAAGAACCAGATGAACACCACGCCCACCAGTCCGCGGTAGCAGACAATTTCGAAACTGTTGAAATGTTCCGATGCGAACTTGATGCAGACCCCCATGGTCGCGAACAGGAAAGCGGCGAGCAGCATCCACAGGGCTTGCATGGGGTGGTCTTTGAGGAGGAGCGGACAGGAGCGGTCGAGCGCCGGGGCGAGGCCCCGGTCTCAACGGTCAGAGCGTGTCAGCGGCGCCCTGCAGCTGCGTGCGGTACCACTCGTGGAAGTGCTGCATGCCGTCTTCCATCGGACTCTGGTACGGCCCGGTTTCGTTGTCGCCACGCGTGAACAAGGCCTTGCGGCCTGCGTCCATGCGCTCGGCGATCTCATCGTCTTCGATGCAGGTTTCCATGTAGGCGGCGCGCTGCGCATCTACAAAGTCGCGCTCGAAGGCGACGATTTCTTCCGGGTAGTAGAACTCGACCATGTTGAGCGTCTTGTCCACCGCAGTGGGATAGAGCGTCGACACCGTCAGCACATGGGGGTACCACTCGACCATGATGTGCGGGTAGTAGGTGAGCCAGATCGCGCCGTGTTCCGGCATGCGCCCATCGCGGTACTTCAATAGCTGTTCGTGCCAGCGCTGGTAGGTCGGGCTGCCCGCTTGGCCGGAGAGCTTGGCCGCGCCCACGGTCTGCACCGAGTACTCGGGCTTGAATTCCCAGCGCAGGTCTTCGCAAGACACAAAGTTGCCCAAACCCGGGTGGAACGGCCCCACGTGGTAGTCCTCCAGGTAGACCTCGATGAAGGTCTTCCAGTTGTAGTTGCACTCGTGCAGCTCCACATGGTCGAGCACCATGCCGTCAAAATTGAGCGCTGCACGTGGGCCCATGCCCGCCAGGTCGGCTTCGATGTCGCGGCCATTGTCTTCAAACAGCAGGCCGTTCCATGCACGCAGCGGGTAACGGTTCAGGCTCAGACAGGGGTCTTGCGCAAAATGCGGCGCGCCCAACAAGGTGCCGGCAGGTGCGCCCTGACCGCCGCTGTAGGTCCAGCGGTGCAGGGGGCAGACGATGTTGCCACCCGCGCTGCCGCTCTGCACCTGGTGCAGATTGCCACGCCCGCGCAGCATCACGGCCTGGCGGTGGCGGCACACATTGGAGATCAGCTCGACCCCGTTGGCCCCGTGCACCAGTGCCCGCCCGCCGCCCTCCTGGGGCAAGGCGTGGTAGTCGCCCGCTTGTGGAACCGAGAGTTGGTGCCCCACGTAGCGGGGACCGCGCTGGAAGATGGTGTCCAGTTCGCGCTGGAACAGCGCCTGGTCAAAATAGCTGGAAACCGGAAGTTGACTTGCGGCCTGCTGCAATTGAAGACTTAAATCAGACATGAAGGTCCTGACCTGAAGACTCCCCCTATGAAGGGGCAGGGTAAGCGCCTGGGCGCGGGATGGGTGGAGTGGTGCGTCCCTCCGGGCACGAAGTGCCCGTCGCGAAGATGAAGAAAAAAGAGGGTGGATTGTACCCCGGGGGTGTCCAAGCCCTGTCCGGCCAAGGCCTTGGCGCGGCGGGCGAAAAGTGGTGCGCTCCCAACCATGCGTCGGGGTGGGGGATAAAATCGAAGACCATTCAGCCAGCTGGCTTTCTCGTCTGAACCTGCCAGGCACCTGTAAGCTGTGCTCGGATGCTGCACAGGCCAGGCCTGCCACCGCTGGACCCACCCATTTCGTACATGACCACACCATCCACACCCAAGGCGACCAAGGCCGCAGCCAAAACCGGTGCGGCTTCCGACGTTGCCGCCAGCTACGAGGCGGCACTGGAAGAACTGGAACAACTGGTGGCCCAGCTCGATGCCGGGCAGTTGCCGCTGGACCAGTTGCTGTCGCGCTACCGGCGCGGAGCGGAGCTGCTGGCCTTTTGCCGTCAGCGTCTCGATGCGGTCGAGACCCAGATCAAGGTGCTGGAAGGTGCCGAACTCAAACCGTGGGACGCCGCTTGAACGCCTCCGTCCACCCAGAGCTCGCATTCCAGGCCTGGCGCAGCGAGCGCCAAGCCACGGTCGAGCGCTGTCTTTCCGATTGGGTGGCACCCGGCGCTGCCACCGACCTGGGTCTGGCCATGCGTTACGCCGTTCTCGACGGTGGCAAGCGTCTGCGGCCCTTGCTTACCTTGGCCACCAGCGAAGCGGTGCAAGGTGCGCCACAGGCCGCCATGCGGGCCGCCTGCGCGGTCGAGCTGATCCACGCGTATTCGCTGGTGCACGACGACATGCCTTGCATGGACAACGATGTGCTGCGGCGTGGCAAACCCACGGTGCACGTGCAGTTCGGGCAAGCCCAGGCCCTGCTGGTGGGTGATGCGCTGCAGGCGCTGGCGTTCGAGTTGCTGGTGCCCGAGGACGCGTCCATGCTGCCCTCCCAGTCGGCTGCCATGTGCCGTTTGCTCGCCTTGTCGGCCGGTGCTGATGGCATGGCGGGCGGCCAGGCCGTCGACCTGGCCAGTGTCGGCAAGTCCTTGAATCAGGCAGAGCTGGAAGCCATGCACCGCTTGAAGACCGGTGCCTTGCTGCAAGCCAGCGTGTTGATGGGTGCTGCCTCCGCGCAGCCCAGTGCAACCGAGAAAAGCCATCTCGCGCGATTCGGCGCCTGCCTGGGCCTGGCCTTCCAAGTGGTGGACGACGTGTTGGACGTCACCGCCGATTCCGGCACCCTTGGCAAAACGGCTGGCAAGGACGCTGCCGACGACAAGCCGACCTTCGTCGCCCTGCTGGGGCTGGCGGCGGCGCAAGCCTACGCCCAGGCGGTGCTGGACCAAGCACACGATGCGCTGAACGCCAGCGGATTGCCCCATTCCACCCACTTGCATGCCCTGGCCGACTGGGTCGGG
>NZ_JBFJMY010000227.1:0-6681 GCF_041633695.1 Hydrogenophaga sp. | reverse complement strand
GATCGTGGTGATCCCGGTGCCCGCCGATGTGATCGCCAAGGTCGGTGACGACGCCTACCAGGTGGCGGTGATTCCGGCCAACACCTACACCGGCCAGACCGCCGATGTGGCCACCGCCGCCATCCCCAACTTCCTGGTCACGCATGCCGGTGTCTCCGACGATCTGGCCTATCAGATGGCCAAGCAGATGTACGAGAACATCGACACGCTCTACGCCGCGCACAATGCGGCCAAGGCGATCAAGCGCGAGAACGCCATCAAGGGCATGCCCGTGCCCCTGCACCCGGGTGCCGCCAAGTACTACAAGGAAGTCGGCCTCATCAAGTAAAGACCGCGCTTGCGCCCAGGCCCGCACAGACGGGCCGGGCGCAACGAACGCCACACCGATCAGGGCCGTTTCCCATTCTGTTGACCCGAGGTTTTCATGCACAACGACAACGAGACAAAACCCAGCGGACTCACCGGCCCGCTGTTCTGGATAGCGATTCTTTTCTCCAGCTTCCAGCTGGTCACAGCGGCGTTCAGCCCCATCTCCAGCCAGGTGGTGCGGGCCATCCATGTGGGCTTTGTGCTGCTCATGGTGTTCGCGCTCTACCCGCCCATGGGCGGGCGCAACGCGTTCTGGCGCGCGCTGGGCTGGCTGCTCGGCACCGTCGGTTTCGTGTTCAGCTTCTACCACTGGGTGTTCGAGGCCGACCTCACGCAACGCGCGGGTGAACTCATCACCGGCGACTGGGTGATCGGCGTGGTGACGGTGGTGCTGGTGTTTGAAGCCGCCCGCCGCGCCATGGGCTGGGGCCTGCCGCTCATCTGCGCCATTTTTCTCGCCTACGGCCTGTTTGGCCAGTACCTGCCCGGCATGCTGGCGCACCGGGGCTTTGGTGTGGACCAGGTGGTCAGCACCCTGGCCTTTGGCACCGAAGGCATTTACGGCACACCCACCTACGTGTCGTCAACCTACATTTTCCTGTTCATCCTGTTCGGCGCCTTTCTGGAGCAGGCCGGCATGATCCAGCTCTTCAACGACTTCGCCATGGGCACGGTCGGCCACACACGCGGTGGCCCGGCCAAGGTGTCGGTGATTTCGTCCGGCCTCATGGGCACGATCAACGGTTCGGGCGTGGCCAACGTGGTCACCACCGGCCAGTTCACCATTCCGCTCATGAAACGCTTCGGCTACAGCCCGGCGTTTGCGGGCGGCGTGGAAGCCACCTCCAGCATGGGCGGGCAAATCATGCCGCCGGTGATGGGTGCGGTGGCCTTCATCATGGCCGAGACCATCAACGTGCCCTACGTCGACATCGTCAAGGCCGCGCTGATCCCCGCCATCCTGTATTTCGCCACCGCGTTCTGGATGGTGCACCTGGAAGCCGGGCGCAAAGGCCTGGTCGGTCTGCCCAAAGAAGAATGCCCCGACCCGCTGGCCGCCGTGCGCCAGCGCTGGTACCTGCTGCTGCCATTGGCCGGGCTGGTGGGGCTGCTGTTTTCGGGCTATACGCCATTGTTCTCGGGCACCGTGGGCCTGGGTCTGACCATCTTGCTGATCTTCGGCGCCGCCGTCATCAGCGGCGTCAAGGGTCTGGCCTTGCGTGGCCTGTTCTGGGTGTTGCTGGGATTCGCCAGCGCCGGCTTTTTCCAGTTTGGCGTGGGCACCTTCTTTGTGCTCGCCGCCGTGCTGGTGGCCCTGACCTTTATCCGCCGCGTCGGCGCCGATGCGCGCGCGCTGGCCGTGAAGGCCCTGGTCGAAGGCGCGCGCCACGCGCTGCCGGTGGCCATTGCCTGCGCGCTGGTGGGTGTGATCATCGGCATCATCAACCTCACTGGCGTAGCCGCCGAACTCGGTGGCCACATCATCGCCATCGGGCGCGAAAGCCTGTTCCTGGCGCTGCTGCTGACCATGCTCACCTGCCTGGTGCTGGGCATGGGCATTCCCACCATCCCCAACTACATCATCACCAGCTCGCTGGCCGCGCCGGTGCTGCTCGAACTCGGCGTGCCGCTGATCGTGTCGCACATGTTTGTCTTCTACTTCGGCATCATGGCCGACCTCACGCCGCCGGTGGCGCTGGCGGCGTTCGCGGCGGCGCCGATCGCGCGCGAGAGCGGCCTGAAGATCAGCCTGCAGGCGATCCGCGTGGCCATTGCGGGCTTCATCGTGCCCTTCATGGCGGTGTACAGCCCTGCGCTCATGCTGCAAGGCGATGGTGGCTGGACCGCCACCGCCTACGTGGTGTTCAAGGCGCTGGTGGCGATTGCCATGTGGGGCGCCGCCGCGATTGGTTACCTGAAGGGTCCGCTGAACCCGGTCGAGCGCGTGGTGGCCTTTGTGGCGGCCAGCTTCCTGGTGGTGGCCCTGCCCTTCACCGACGAGGTCGGCCTGGCAGCGGTGGCCGTGTTTGTGCTGTGGCACTACTGGCACACGGGCCGCCTGGCCAAGGCGTCCGCATAAGACGGTCCCATGGAACTACCCGCACACCAACTCAGCATGACCGTGCTGATGACGCCCGACACCGCCAACTTCTCCGGCAATGTCCACGGCGGCACGATCCTGAAGCTGCTGGATCAGGTGGCCTACGCCTGCGCCAGCCGCTACGCCCGAACCTACGTGGTGACACTGAGCGTGGACCGGGTGCTGTTTCTGCAACCCATCCACGTGGGTGAGCTGGTCACGTTTCTGGCTTCGGTCAACCACACCGGCAAGTCCTCCATGGAAATCGGCATCAAGGTCATTGCCGAGAACATCCGCACCCAGGCCACCCGGCACGTCAACAGCTGCTTTTTCACCATGGTCGCGGTGGACGAACAAGGCAAGTCCATCCCGGTGCCGGCCTTGCAACCCACCACGCCCGACGAGCGCAGGCGCTACGGTGCGGCGGCCGTGCGCAAAGAAGTGCGGCGGGAAATGGAGCACCGGTATGCGGCCATCCAATAAAGCGGCATGGCGGGTTTAGGCGTCTGCCTGGCGCTGGCAGCCGCGGTGACCGGTGGCTCGGTCGACCCTGCGCCCGGCCCGGTGGTGTTTGTGCCCACCACGCACTTCACACTGGCCTGGACGCATTCGATCGAAAAAGTGCGCTGGGAAGAGGACTACGCGGTGGCACCAGGCCAGCGCCCAGGCGAGGCGCCGGTTCTGCAAGCGCTGACCGCCCGCGTGCGCGGCTCGGCCGCCGGCATGGAACCGCCCGAAGACGCGGTGCTGCGCAAGGGCTGGTACGAATACACGCCCCGCATGTGGTCGCCCCACGGCCTGCGCCTCACCCGCTCGGCCTACACCGCCGACTACGAATGGTGCGTGAGCGGCCACTGCGAGCCGCTGGGCCGCTGGTTGCCGTCGGACGGCGGCATCACCCTGCTGACCGCCTGCGAGCAGTCGGCGACCCGGGATTGACCCCCAGATCCGTTTGCCAACGCCCAACCCGCTATCCTCCACCGCGTGAACTTCGCCCAACTGCTCTTCCCCGATTTTTCGCTCATCCTGATCGGCTACCTGCTCTGCCGCTTCACCGCCCTCAACCGCAAGGTCTGGGAGCCCATCGAGAGCCTGGTCTACTACTTCCTGTTCCCGGTCCTGCTGTTCCACTCCATCGTGAAAAGCCCGCTGGAGCTGTCGTCCACCTCGCACCTGATGGGCGCGGGCCTGTCGCTCGGTGTGGCGGGCATTGCGCTGTCGTATTCGCTGCCCTACTGGCCCTGGCTGGGCAAGCGCTTTGACGCGCGGCTGCACGCGGCCAGTGCCCAGATCGGGTTTCGTTTCAACTCCTTCATCGCCCTGGCGCTGGCCAGCAAAGTGGCCGGGCCAGAAGGTCTGCTGCTGATCGCGGTGCTGATCGGCGTGTGTGTGCCGCTGTTCAACGTGGGCGCCGTCTGGCCCATGGCCAAACACGCGCAAAAAGGCTTTGCCGGTGAACTGCTGCGCAACCCGCTCATCATCGGCACGGCTTCGGGCCTGGTGGCCAATCTGCTGGGCTTCTCCATCCCGCCGTGGCTGGACCCGACGGTCAGCCGGATCGGCCAGGCCTCGCTGGCGCTGGGCCTCATGGCCGCCGGGGCCGGCATGCAACTGGGTTCGCTGAAGGACGCCAAGACCCTGGGCGTGCTGGTGCTGGCGGTGAAACACCTGGGCATGCCGCTCATGGCGTTCGGCCTGGCGCTGCTGTTCCGTCTCGACCCCACCCAGACCACGATCTTGCTGATGTTCTCGGCCGTGCCCACCGCTTCGAGTTGCTACGTGCTGGCCGCGCGCATGGGCTACAACGGGGCCTACGTGGCCGGCCTGGTGACCTTGTCCACCTTGCTGGGCATGTTCAGTCTGCCGTTTGCGCTTGGGGTACTGGGCGGCTGACCCGCTCGCTCACAGCGCGGCGACGATCCGCCTGGTGGCCGCTCCAGCGGTGCCGGTTCAAAACCCCAGCACCGGCACCGGCTGCCCTGACTGGGTGCGAAAACCAGACAGCAAGGACACGATGCGCGCCTGTGTTGCGATCGGCAAGGGGGCAAAACCAGACCCCGCCACCGCCTTGTCGCCGAGCAGGAACGAACGGTAGAAGAAGTGCAGCGTGCGCCCGGCCCGCTCCAGTGAAACCGGCTCCCGCGGGACCAGTACATAGGTGGCGGTCACGATGGGCCAGACACCGATGCCATCGATGTCGATCAGCGGTGTGGCCTCCAGATCGTTCTTGAACAAACCGCCCAGGCGGATCGCAGCGCGAAAGCTGGCCACTGTGGGATCTACCCAGTCGCCGCGCTTGTTGCGCAGCTGCACCGGGGCGAGCTGCTCTTTCAGCACGTAGTCGGACGAGATGTAGCCCACGCTCCCCGGGGTGGCCCGTACCGCCTGGGCCAGCTTGCCCGAGCCTTCCACGCCCTGCGTGTGGCCCGGCCACTGGGCCCGCCCGCCCTGTGCCTGGATCGGTGCAGCGGCCTCAGGGGCGGACTGCTGCAGGTAGCGCACGAACACCTCGGTGGTGCCCGAGCCGTCGGCGCGCACGATGCGCTGGATGGCCAGAGGGGGCAGCTTGAGACCCGGGTTCAGCGCCTGGATGGACTTGTCGTTCCAGAACTGGATCTGTCCGGCGAAGATGCGTGCCAACACGGTGCTGTCCAGCCGCAGCGCGCCGGGCGCGACCCCGGGCAAGTTGACCACGGGCACCACACCACCGACCAGGGTCGGAAACTGGAACAGCTGGTGGCGCTCCAGATCCTGTGGACTCATCGGCACGTCGGACGCACCAAAGTCCACCGCATGCGCCTGGATCTGGCGCACACCCGCCGACGAGCCCGCCGGTTTGTAGCTCAGCAACACCCCCGCATCCTTGGAATAGTGCTCCGCCCACTGCTGGTACACCTTGGCCGGGAACGTGGCGCCGGTGCCCGTGATTTCGAGACCTTGGGCCTGTAGGGCAGGCACCAACAGCAAGGACAGCGCCAGCAGCGACCAGGTGGAGCGGGAGATTTTCATGGGGTGGCAACAAAGACAAGGTGAAGAAAAGACGGCTGGGGCACAAGACCCCGTATGCCGAGCGGCAAACCTGGCAATTTAACCCGGGCATATGACAGTTCGCACCCACCCGGCGCAGGCCGCCCGTGCTGCCGCAAGTCCACCCACGGCACGCAGCTGGGCCGCCGGCCTCAGCGCAGGGCTCGACCAGCGGGGGCATGGACCGGCGTCTGGCACCGCCCAACGGCACCGGGACCCGATTTTTCGCGCTATTTCTGGCTTTATCAAAACCAGCAAAGGGTTTTCATTTGACCCCGAAAGACCGGCCACATGTATTACTCCCGTATGAATCCACAACAATTGGAAACACATTCCAACAATTGGAAAATCGTATTTCGACAAATCAAATGAAATTCACATTCAGAAACCCGGACATTGGCCGATGTAGCCGGTTTTTTTCAGCCACCGCAGCCGTGTGACGTATCGCACAAAAAACACCTGCCATTTCCCCATAATGAGTTAGATAGTTTTCAATATCCAACTTATCGGCACTAGAAAGCCGTTGATATTTCACGAATTTTTCACAAAAAAGAGCCTTTCAAAGCATTTTTTGACGCCCTCAACAGGTACTACTCACCGACCTTTGACTAATAAATTAGGGTGCGCAATCATTTTTTCCAAACAATTCCTTACCGAAATCCAACCGCACATCGTCCGAATTGGCCATCTCATCCGATTTCCAGCATTCCCCATTTTTCTGCCATTTAGAGTTGAACTTCATTAGTTCAACCCAATAAAGGTGCACAGCGTGGGCGTCGTCAATCAAACTTCTTACCGCTCGAATCGATCCGATTCGAGCCCGCAAAAACCCCTGCACAGTGGTGGCGTCATCTCTGCACAGGTCTTCACTGGGTCGGTCTTGGCTTCAAGAACGAGCCGCAATACGCTGCCAGGTCTGCTGACCGTGGTCTCGCTGGCGGTGCTCGCTGCTTGCGGTGGCGGCGATGCCTTGGCGCAAAGAAGCTTCTTCGGCCAAGGCACTGTCGTGACCGCCCCCGTGGCCGACACCACGTCGGATAGCAACCTCGAACAATTCTTTGGTCGCTGGTACAAATACTGGGTCAAGCGCACATCGGCTCCGGCTCCGGCTCCGGCTCCGGCTCCGGCTCCGGCTCCGGCTCCGGCTCCGGCTCCGGCTCCGGCTCCGGCTCCGGCTCCAGCTCCGGCTCCAGCTCCAGCTCCAG
>NZ_JBFJMY010000226.1:0-6691 GCF_041633695.1 Hydrogenophaga sp. | reverse complement strand
GCGACAGCTTTTTCGGCACCAGCGCGGTCTTGGATGGCAGCGGGTCGGTGAGCGCCAGGTGGCGGGTGTTTTTCAAGGCCTCGATGGCGCTATCGAGCTCGGCGCGTGGCAGGTCCAGTTGTTGGTAAAGGCGGGTGAAGGCCAGGCGGTCGGCTTCGGACACCTCGGCCTTTGCCTGGGCGCCTTCGCCGCTCACCCGCACCAGGTTCGTGAAATTCAGGCGCGACTGCAAGTCGATCACTTCACCCGACAAAAAAGCCTGCTGCACGTCGTCGGTGCTGCTGTTGTTGTTCTTGTCGGCGGCCAGAAAGCTGGACAGGCGCGCCTCTTCCAGCGGCGTGGCCCAGGGCTCGCCCAGGTGGTCGGCGTTGCCGCTGTTCTGGTTGGAGCGCGCGTCCTCGCGCAGGATCAGACGCGCCCAGTCCAGCGCACCCACCAGAATCCAGCCGGCCTGGGCGCGCTGCCGCTCGGCGGATTCGATCTCGGTGGCGCGCCATTGTTGCCACATGGCCGCCGTGGCCAGCGTGGCCACCAGGGTCACGGTGACCATGGCCAGCAGCAAGGCGGCCCCCGCCTGCCGACGGGCCTTGGCCGGGCGTTTGCCATGGGCGCGGTGCGGCTGTTGCATCAGGGGCGGGGCTCCAGGGTGGGGCGCACCCAGTCGCGCACCAGGCTGCCGGCCAGCGGCTGGCCGGGGGAGAGCGTGAGCACCAGGCGCACGCCGTTGGGCAGGGGCGAACTGGCCGATACCACGCCGCCCACGCTTTCCGAGCCCACCGAAGACAGCGGGTTGCCCCAGGTATCGCCCCGGTGGTAAAAAAGTTGCCACTGGTCTATGCCCACCAGCTGGATGGCGCTGCCGGACCCCGCCGGGCTGGCGCCACCGCCCCATTCGGATGCGCGCTGCCAGGCGCGGGCCAGCTCGTTGCGCTGGGTGAAGGGTTCGGACTGCCAACGCGCCCAGGCGAAGGCGCCCGCGGTTTGGTCCGCGCTGTCACCGTTCCCGGTGCGCGGCAGCCGGGCCCAGGCCACCACCCGCATGCCGGGGCTGGTGAGGCCGCTTTCGGTGCTGTCGCGCCGGGTCAGCCGCAGCAGGCGGCCATCAAAGTCCAGCGGGCTGACCTCGCCCGTATCGACGATGGCGTCCAGATCGGCGGTCCATTGGCCCAGCGACGATTGCAGGCGCAACAAGGCGTCGGCGCGTTCCTGCGTCTGGTTGCGGGTGCGGCTCATGCCGTCGATCGAGCGCCAGCTCAACAAGGCCAGCAGCGACATGATGGCAATCGCCACCAGCAGTTCGATCAGCGTGAAGCCACGTCCGCGCGATGGTGTGGCCATGGGGTCGCGACGGGGCGTCAACACCTCAGTACCGCCCCATGACGGTTGACAGGGTGAGCAGGCGCGCGTTGACGCCCAGCACTGGCGCCTCGACCACCGCATCCACACGCCGGAAGTTCGGGTTCGGCGTGGGCAAGACCACCAGGCGCACCTGCAGCGTGCGGCCCACTTGTTCGCAGCCCACGGTGCTTTCACCCACGCCGGGCAACTGGCGCTGCAAGCGCAGGCGCGTGAGTTCGTTTTCGGCGCACACCTGGGCCAGCCATTGATCGGTCTGGCGCTCGGCGGCGCGGGTGAGTCCACCCATGGCTTGCAGGCCGGCGGTCAGGGTGATGGCCACGATCGCCAGCGCCACCAGCACCTCGATCAGGGTGAAACCGGCCGCGTGGCGCAGCGCTGGGTGTGGCCGCGTCATGGCGTGTCAGCGTCCGGCACCACGGCAAACGCCGACAGCCCGTCGGTGGCCAGGGTCAGGCGGCGGTCGGCGTGGAAAATCACCACCCGCTGGGCGGCGATCAGGGGCTCGGGGCCCAGCACCAGCGTTTCAGCGCCATCGGGCTGGGTCACGCGCGCCTGGGTGTCGGCTTGCAGCCAGGTGCGCGGTTCGGTCAGCGAGACGCTGGCATCCTGGCGCTGGTTCACGCCTTCGAAAGCAAAGCCTTGCGGCACGGCGCGCCAGGTCACGGCAATGCCGCTGGTGCGCGATTGCGCACGGGCCGCCTCCAGCAAAGCCGCCAGCCTGAGACCTTCGCGCTCCAGCTGCGCGGCGTTGCCATCGCGCAGAGCCAGAGTGGCGCCCGCCGTGGCCAAGGCCACGATGGCCACCACCACCATGAGTTCGAGCAGCGTAAAGCCCCGGCTGCGCGGCCGGGAGGCGGTGTTCACCGCGTCGGCGGCGCGTCGGCAGCTAGGCGGCCGTGGCTGGTGCGGCTTGGCGCACCCGGTGGGAGCGGGCGCCAGGGCTCCGCTCCATTTTTCCTTCACTGCCAGCTGCCAATGTCGGCATCGCGGTTCTCGCCACCGGGCTGTCCATCGGCGCCGAGCGACAGCACGTCCACTTCGCCGTGCAGTCCGGGGTTCAGGTACTGGTATGGCCGGCTCCACGGGTCGGCGGGCAGCTTTTCCAGATAGGGGCGCCAGTTGGGTGGCACGGGACTGGCGCTGGGCTTGACCACCAGGGCGTTCAGGCCTTGCTCGCTGCTGGGGTAGCGCTGGTTGTCCAGGCGGTAGAGCTTGAGCGCTTGCATCACGTTGTTGACGTCGGTCTTGGCGGCGGTCACCCGCGCGTCGTCGGCGCGGTCGAGCACATTGGGCACGATCAGCGCGGCCAATACGCCAATGATGACCAGCACCACCATCAATTCGATCAGGGTGAAGCCGCGCGGCCGCGCTGGGGAGCGCCGGCGCAAACCGGTGCGGTGTTGGGGGGTCGGCTGGTTCAAAACAATCTCCCGAAAACTGGATCTCACGGCCCGAATGCCGAGGGGTGTGGTCTGCAGGCCCCGGCCTTAGCAGGGGCGATCCAGTCGATCATAATGCGGGCATGAACAAGGCGACACCCCATGGCCACACCGCACTGCCCGACTTGATGGGCGCAGGACGCGGCTCTCGCCTGTGGCCGCAGGCGGTGGCCGGTCTGCTGTGGCTGGCCGCCGGGCTTTGTGCCGGTTACTGGGTGTTGCTGGCCTGGGGCCGCACGCCGGTGGTGCCGGTGTCCGCGCCCGCCATGGCCTTGCCATCGGCGGACCCGCAAGCGGTGGCGCGTGTTTTGGGCGCATTGCCGCAAGCCGCAACCGCCGACGCTGCGGTGGTGGTACCGGCCACACGCTACAGCCTGGTGGGCGTGGTGACCCGCAACGCGGTGCACGGCGCGGCACTGATCGCGGTCGACGGGCAAGCCGCCAGGCCTTACACCGTGGGCGCTTCGCTGGAGGGCGGCCTGGTGTTGCAGGCGGTGGGGCCGACATCGGCGCGCCTGGGCACGTCCGTGCAGGCACCAGCTTCGGTGGAGTTGATCCTGCCCGAGGTGGACCCGGTCAAGCCCTGAAATCCGGGCCGCGCGGTGCGGTGATCTCGGCTCTCAATGGAGCGGGACGGCGGCGCAGCCCTTCAAACCGTGTTCGCCCGGCGCTGCTCCAGCAGGCTTTGCGCGGTCAACAGCAAAGGCCAGGCGAGCAGGGCGCCGGTGCCTTGCCCGACGCGCAGTTCCATGTCCAGCAAGGGTTTGGCCTGCAGGTGGATCAACATCAGCCGGTGACCGGGTTCTACTGATCGGTGCGCATAAATCAGGTAGTCGGCCACGTTGGGCTGCAGGCCGCGTGCCACGAGCGCAGCGGCGCCAGCCACAAAACCGTCCACCAAGACCACTCTGCGCTCGCTGGCCGCTTGCAGCATGGCGCCGGTCATCATGGCCACCTCAAAACCGCCCAGGGCGGCCAGCGCCTCCAGTGGGGAAGTGGCTTTGCGGTGCCGGCTGGCGGCGGCGAAAAGCACATCCAGTTTGTTCTGGATCAGATTGTCGTCGGGCTTCTGGTCGCGCCCGCAAGCGTCGGCCAGGGGCACGCCACACAGGCGCGACAGCAGTTGGGACGCGCACGAGGTGTTGCCCACGCCCACGTCCGCCAAAGCCACCACATTGCCGGGCAGATGCCGCATCACGTCCATACCGGCGTGCAGGGCCGACACCGCCTGCGTGACCGACATGGCCGGACTCAGCACCATGTTGCGTGTGCCGTAGCCAATCTTGCGCACCAGCAAAGGGACGCGCGGCTTGGTGTTTTCCGGCAAGGTGACATGGCTGGCCACGCCGGCATCGACCACCGTCAGATCGAAACCATGCAGTTCCGCCAGGTTGTTGATCAGCGCCGTGCCCTGCAGCATGTGCAGCACGTGTTCACGGGTTTTGGTCTGCGGGAACGCAGACACACCTTCGTCCGCGATGCCGTGGTCGGCGGCAAACACCACCACCTGGGGTGAATCGAAGACCAGCAGATCAAAGGGCAGCGGGCGGGCGCTCTGGATGCGGGCCAGTTGCAGAACCAACTCTTCCAGACGCCCCAGCGCGTGCTGGCCGTGGTCGGGTGGCGTCAGCCGCAACATCAACTTTTGCTCCAGCGCCGGGTCGGCGGTGGATTCGATGTGCGGCAGGCGCAACGCAGCCGCTGGGTCGGCCGAGCCGGAGCGGGCGTTGGACGCTGTGGCGCTGGCGAGGTCGGCGGGCTGGGTGGGCATGGAAAGGGGGTGGAGTCAGCTTTTGAGGAACAAACGGTACACCGGATTGTGTGTTTCTTCCACACAAGGGTAGCCCAGGCCCTCGACGAAGCGGTCGAATGCCTTGTGATCTTTGGCAGGTACCTGCAGGCCGACCAGAATGCGTCCGTAGTCCGCGCCCTGGTTGCGGTAATGGAACAGCGAGATGTTCCAAGTCGGCCGCATGCCGCTCAGAAACTTCAATAACGCACCAGGTCGCTCCGGAAAAATGAAGCGCAGCAGGCGCTCGTCGTGCGCCAGCGGCGAATGCCCGCCCACCATGTGGCGGATGTGTTCTTTGGCCAGGTCGTCGTGCGTGAGGTCCAGCGCTTCGAAGCGGTGCTTGCCAAAGGTCGCTGCGATCTTGCTCGATTCGCCACGGCCGTGGGTGGTCAGGCCCACAAACACATGCGCTTGCCGTTCGTCGTGGATGCGGTAGTTGAACTCGGTGACGTTGCGGGGGCCGCCGGGCAGATCGCCGATCAGTTCACAAAAACGCCGGAAGCTGCCGCGCTCTTCGGGGATGGTCACCGCGAACAAGGCTTCGCGCTCTTCGCCGACCTCGGCGCGTTCGGCCACAAACCGCAGGCGGTCGAAATTCATGTTGGCGCCACACAAGATGGCGGCATAGGTCTCGCCTTTCGTCTTGTGCGTGGCCACATACTGCTTGATGGCCGCCACCGCCAGCGCCCCCGAAGGCTCGACGATGCTGCGCGTGTCCACGAAGATGTCTTTGATGGCCGCACACACCGCATCGGTGTCCACCACCACGTAGCCGTCCACCAGGCCTCTGGCGATGCGGAAGGTTTCTTCACCCACCAGCTTCACTGCGGTGCCGTCGGCGAACAGACCCACGTCGGACAGTGTGACGCGCTGGCCCTTGTTGATCGACTGCAGCATGGCGTCGGAATCGGTCGTCTGTACGCCGATCACCTTGATCTCAGGCCGCACGGCCTTGATGTAGTTGGCCACGCCCGAAATGAGGCCGCCGCCGCCGATGGCCACAAAAATCGCATCCAGGTGGTCCGAGCCCAGGCTCTGGAGCTGGCGCAGGATCTCCATGGCGATGGTCCCCTGGCCCGCGATCACGTCCGGATCGTCAAACGGGTGCACAAAGGTCAGGCCCTGCTTTTTTTGCAGCGTCAGCGCGTGGGTATAGGCGTCGGAATAACTTTCTCCATGCAGTTCTACCTCGCCGCCCAGCGCGCGCACCGCATCGATCTTGACCTGCGGCGTGGTGGTCGGCATCACGATCACCGCCCGCGTGCCCAGCTTTTTGGCACCCAAGGCCACACCTTGCGCGTGGTTGCCGGCCGATGCACAGATCACACCTTTCTTCAGCTGGGCCGGCGACAAGTGGGCCATCTTGTTGTAAGCCCCTCGCAGTTTGAAGCTGCGCACCGATTGCTGGTCTTCGCGCTTGAGCAAAACCTGGTTTTTCAGCCGCTCGCTCAGGTTCTTGGCCGGCTCCAGTGCCGACTCCACCGCCACGTCGTACACGCGGGCGTTCAAAATTTTCTTCAAATACTCTGCAGGCCCCAACGGGACGGCGGTCTTGGCCAAAGCGGCCTTGGGTGCGGTGCGGGACGGGGTTTTGCGCTGTGTCATGGGTCTTCCTTGGCAGTCATCATATTCGGCGCGAAAAAAAACCCGGACCACCTGAGTGGGCCGGGTTTAAATCCACCCGTGAGGGCAGAGGAGACAACCGTTGAATACAATGACGCCAGTATAACCATCACATGCTGCGTTGCAACATGCAGAGTTGTTTTTTCCAGACTCTAGGCAGCAAAGCCTAGGTTTTGCCACAAACCGCACACCGAGATTTCACATGGAATGCACCGTCACCTGGACCGGCCATACCGGAACCCGTTCCCACATGGGTTTTGTAGCGGAAACCGGCAGCGGCCATGTGTTGACCATGGACGGCGCTCCAGACGCGGCCAAACCCGAAAACGGCGGCGCCAACCTGGCGCCCCGACCCATGGAGACCGTGCTGGCCGGCACCGGCGGCTGCACCGCTTACGACGTGGTGCTCATCCTCAAACGCGGCCGCCACGACGTGCAAGGCTGCAGCGTGAAGCTGCAAACCGAACGCGCCGAAGTC
>NZ_JBFJMY010000225.1:0-6712 GCF_041633695.1 Hydrogenophaga sp. | reverse complement strand
GCCGGGGCGCGCTCAAAAATGGCGGCTGCTTCGGCGGTGGACAAAGCCTCCAGCACCCGCGCCGCGTGCGACGGGTGGCTGCGCATGAACGCCAGGCTGAGCGCACTGTCGCGCTCCTCATCCATGGCGTGCAGCGTTTGCATTCAGGCCTCGTCTTCGCGCGCCATCACCACAATGGCTTCGTCGTGGTACAGGCGCCCGGGCAGCATCACGCGGCCCTCGGGGGTTTCCAGCACCAGCGAGGTGGCCGTGAGATCGACGATGCGCCCTTCGTGCCCCGCCACCCGCACCCGCTGGCCGACGCGCAAGGCCTGGCCCAGGTAATGCGCGCCGATCAGGTTGGCGATGTAGCTGCGCGCGCCCAGGCTCACCGCCAGTGCCAGACCACCCAGCACCGAGACCAGCAGCAGCGCTGCAAAAATGGCCAGCCAGGTGACCTTCAAACCCATCTGGTCGGCACCCACCAGCAGCGCCACCACCAGCGTAGCGCCCTGAGCCACGCGCGCAAGCGCGGCGCGTTGGGGCGGTGCCAGCGCGGTGGCCGTGGTCTGCACCACCTGGGCCACCAGGCCCGAGAGCAGGTAACCCGCCGTCATGATCAGCAAGCCCGCCACCACCAGGGGCAGGTGGTCCAGCAGCTTGGCCAGCCAGTCGGTGAAGGTGGTCAGGCCCAGGGTCTGCGTGGCCGCGGTCACAAAGAACAGCAGCACCACCCAGTACACCAGGGAGCCCAGCAAGCTGGCAAACCGGCCCACGCGCCAGCGGCCATGGCCGGCGGTGCGCACGATCAAGGTGTCGAGCAAACCTGCGCCGCGCCGCGTGGCCAGACGCAGCAAGCGGGCCAGCAACCAGCCCACCAACAGCAAGGCCAGCGCCTCCAGCAATTGGGGCAGGTTGGACAGCAGGCGCTCACCCGTGGTGGTGGCGGCCCGGCTCAGCGTCTCGATGAAGTTGCCCATGGCCCATCCTAACCGAGGCCCTGCGCCGGCGGGCCTCGCAAGGCGTGGTCAAGCTGCGGGTACGGGAGCGGTTGGTGCGGGAGCGACGGGTTCGGTGAGGGTGAGCAGGATGTCGGCGTACCAGGCGCAGTTCAGACCCAGCGACTCGTCCAGCACCAGGTCGCGGTTGCCCATGTCCATGCGCGACGAGTGCACACCCATGAGTCGCCACGGCAGTGCAGCAGTGGCGGCTGTGGGGGATGCATCGCGCATCACCACGGCGGCGCCACTGGTGCCGCGGTGCGTGCGCGCGTCGGTCAGAAAGTAGCCATGGCCCTGGAAGCGGATGCCATAGGGCGAGGCGATCGCGGCTTGGCGCACCACCGGCAGGTGGTGCACGGCGTCGTGAAAACCCAGCGGAAAACCCACCACCAGCAAAGACGCATCCACCCGCACGGTCTCGAACGCCGTCTGCAGGTGCGCGGGCGTGAAGGCGTGGATCACGGCACCGGCGGGCAGTTGGCTGCGGTCCAGCTCCAGCACCGCTACGTCGATCTCGCCACCGCTGTCGCGCCCTTGGCGCCACACCGATTTTTTCTGGCTGTACAACAACATCGAAAAGCCGGTGGAGCGGGTGAGGTTGGTCGCATCCAGGTGCAGCTCGATCTCCAGCCGGTCCGGGTGGTGGCCCGAGACCGCATCCTGCACCACGTGGCGGCTCGTCACCAGGTAGAGCCGACCATCGCGCTCAAAGAAAAACCCGCTGGCGTTGGTCAGCGCCTGCGTGCCGAGAAAGGTCGACACCCGGGGTGCAGCCAGAAACAAGGGGTCCACCGGCGGCGAAACCGCGTTCGGTGCGGGGGATGCCTGGCGTGGCGGGATGCTCGGTTGGGTCGGTGTGTTCACCACCAGAGTGTCGCACCATCTGTGCCAGCCCGGGGCGGCTCGCTACACTGGGCACATGCCCGCCACGCCCAGCGCCCAAGCACCTGCACCAGACCCCAGCGTTTGTCCGATATGCGGCGGCGACAACCGCTGCGCGATGGAGATCGAACGCACCACCGGGGTGAACCAAGGGCCTTGCTGGTGCACCACCGCCACCTTTGACGCCGAGTTGCTGGCCCGTCTGCCCGCACAAACCCGCGGCAAGGCCTGCATTTGCGCGCGCTGCGCAGCCGCTGGCGCAGGCGGACACCCCCGCCGCTGACCGACGGTCTTCTCGCCGGTCGCACCCGCCGCGCACCGGACCCACGGCGCGGGCCATGCGGTGTAAGGGCCTATTCGATCCGCAAAAAATGAGGCTTTTCCGCTGATACCAGGGCAACAAATGCCCCCGGGATAACCCGCTGGTACACATTTTGCATCCGTGTCTACCATGGCCCAGCCGCCTTTAGCGAAGGTGGTCAGCATCCCATAGCGCCGCTGTCGCGCCCCTCATCCGCCCTGCGTTCCACGCGCGAAACGGCGGCTCGAAACTCCCCCATCAGGAGATGCCTGTGATTCGCCAAGCCTTCACCACCCGAGCACTGGGCGCCGCCCTGCTGCTCACAGCCTTCGCCCCCCACGCCCTGGCGTCCGGTATTGATGTCGCCGTCGACACCTTTTTCAACGACTACCTGGGCTGGTTTGCCAGTCTGATCTTCACGTCTGTGCCCATTGGTGAAACCAGTTTCCCCCTGATCGCGGGGTGGCTGCTGGTTGCCGCGCTGGTGTTCACGCTGTACTTCGGCTTTATCCAGTTCAAGCAGTTCAAGCTGGCCACCGACATTGTTCGGGGCCGCTACTCCAATCCGGCGCACAAACACGAGGGCGAAATTTCGCACTTCCAGGCTCTGGCCACCGCGCTGTCGGGCACGGTGGGACTGGGCAATATCGCGGGCGTCGGCGCAGCGCTGGCCATCGGCGGGCCGGGTGCCACGTTCTGGATGATCGTGGTCGGCCTGCTCGGCATGGCGTCCAAGTTCACCGAATGCACCCTGGGCGTGAAGTACCGCACCGTGCTGCCATCGGGTGCGGTCTCGGGCGGCCCCATGTACTACCTGAGCCGGGGCCTGGCCGAGCGCGGCATGGCCGGGTTGGGCAAGGTGCTGGCCGTGGCCTTCGCCATCATGGTCATCCTGGGCGCCCTGGGTGGCGGCAATATGTTCCAGGGCAACCAGGCCAACGCCATGCTCGTGCAGACCTTTGGCCTGCCCGATGGCTATGGTTGGGTCACCGGCCTGGTGCTGGCGGGCTTCGTGTTCTCGGTCATCGTCGGCGGCATGCCGGCCATCGCCACCGTCACGTCCAAGCTGGTGCCCGTCATGGCGGTGCTCTACATCGGCATGTCGGTCACGGTGATCGTGCTCAACGTCGATCAGGTCGGCCCTGCGTTTGCCGCCATCTTCAACGGTGCGTTTTCTGCTGAAGGCGTGGCCGGTGGCTTTATCGGCGCCCTGATCCAGGGCCTGAAACGCGCCACCTTCTCCAACGAAGCGGGCGTGGGCTCGGCGGCCATTGCGCACTCGGCGGTGAAAACCAACGAGCCGGTCACCGAAGGTCTGGTGTCGCTGCTGGAGCCCTTCATCGACACCGTGGTCATCTGCACCATGACGGCGATCGTCATCACCATCGCCGGTCTCAACGCTGGCCCCTATCCCCACCCCGAAGGCCTGACCGGCGTGAACCTCACGGCGGCGTCGTTCCAGGGCACTTTCGACTGGTTCCGCTATCCGCTGGCGCTGGCGGTGCTGATGTTTGCGATCTCCACCATGATCTCCTGGTCTTACTACGGCCTCAAGGGCTGGACCTACTTGTTTGGCGAAGGCAAGACCAACGAACTGGTCTACAAACTCATGTTCTGCTTCTTCGTGGTGGTGGGTTGCTCGATTGGTTTCAGCGCGGTGATCGACTTTTCGGATGCGGCCATTTTTGCCATGGGCATCTTCAACATCATCGGTCTGTACTTTCTGATGCCGGTGGTGAAAGCCGAACTGGCCCAGTTCATGGCCAAGGTGAAATCGGGCGAATTCAAGCGCTACAGCTGAACCTGGATCGCGCCAAACACCCAACGGGCCTGAGGGCCCGTTTTCTTTGGTCTACGACCCCGTCTGCGCGATTGCCTATCATCAGCGGGTCGGCTGCCGTTGCAGCCGCTGGACCCCCATGCCCGACAACGCCCCGCCCAACTCCCTGATCGCCCTGCGCGAACGCTATGGCGAACGCTACCGCTGGCTGCTGTTGTTCTCGGTGATGGTGGGCACCATGGCGTCCATCATGTCGTCCACCATCATCAACGTGGCCATTCCCGATTTGAGCCTGCACTTCTCGCTCGGCCAGGAGCGGGCGCAATGGGTCAGCTCGGGCTTCATGGCGGCCATGACCGTGTCCATGCTCACCACCCCCTGGCTATTGGCGCGCTACGGCTACCGCCGCACCTACTCGGGCTGCATGTGGTTGCTGATGGCCGGTGGCGTGGCGGGCGGTTTTGCCACCGACTTTTCACTGGTGCTCGCCGCCCGTGTCGCCGAAGGCCTGGCCGCTGGCGTGGTGCAACCGATTCCCGCCATCATCATCCTGCGCGCCTTCGAGCCGAGCGAGCAAGGCCGCGCCAGCGGACTGTTCGGCATGGGCGTGGTGCTGGCCCCCGCGCTGGGGCCCAGCATCGGCGGCCTGCTGGTCGACGGCTTTGGCTGGCGTTCCATCTTTTTCATGGTGGTGCCGTTTTGCCTGGCCTCGCTGTGGCTGGCGCGCCGCTTTGTGCCGGTCACCGCCCCGGGTGGCGCCGCCGCCAACGCCCAGGGTGCGGCACTGGACTGGCGCGGTCTGCTGCTGGCCACCGTGGGCACCTTGTGCCTGCTCAATGGTCTGGTCGCGCTGCAAGGCGACACCGCAGGCTCAGTCGGCCTGCTGCTCCTGGGCGCGGCCCTGGCCGTGTTGGCTTTCGTGTGGCTGCAGCGTCGCACCTTGAAACAACGCCTGCTCCGCCCCGATGCCGGGGTGGACCCGCTGATGAACCTGTCGCTGTTCGCCGACCGGCGCTATGCCATGGGCAGCATCGTGGCCTTTATCTACGGCACGGCGCTGTTCGGCTCTACCTACCTGCTACCGGTGTACATGCAAATGGGCCTGGGCCTTTCGCCCTCACACGTGGGCGCCATATTGCTGCCCGCCGGCCTGATGCTCGCAGGCACCATTGCGGTGGCCGGGCGGCTGGCCGACCACCAGCCCACCCACCGGCTGGTGAGCATCGGCCTGTTGCTGCTGGCGGCGTCGTTTGCGCTCATGCCCACAATTGGCCTGCGCGGGGCCGGCCAGACATTGGCGATGCTGGTGATTTGGGCCACGCTGGGGCGCATAGGCCTGGGCTTCATCCTGCCCTCGCTCAATGTGGGCGCCATGCGCAGCATGCAGAAAATCCACATCCCGCAGGGTTCGAGCGTCATCAACTTTCTGCGCATGCTCGGTGGTGCCGCCGGTGTGAGCCTGTGCGGCATCGTGCTCGAATGGCGCATAGCCGCCCACGGCGCGCAGCTGGACACCAGCAGCACCAGCCTGGCGCGGCTGGCGGCGTTTGACGAAACCTTTTTGATGCTCGCCGCCGTCTGCGCGCTGGCACTGATCGCCGCCTGGAAACTGCGGGACCGTTAGAGAAACCAATTCCCCCCACGCCCCATCCCGCTGCCGGTACGGATGCGCGTGCAAAAACACAAAGTCCGTTCGGGCTGTGCTTGTGCTGGGGGCACAATACACAGCATGTGCCAATTGCTCGGACTCAACTGCGCCACGCCCACCGACGCGTCATTCAGCTTCACCGGGTTCTGCCAGCGCGGTGGCGGCACCGACCACCACGCCGATGGCTGGGGTATTGCGTTCTTCGAAGGCCGCGGCATGCGTCTGTTCGTCGACCACCTGAGCGCAGCCGAATCGCCCATCGCGGAGTTCTTGCAGAAATACCCGCTCAAGAGCCGCAACATCATCGCCCACGTGCGCAAAGCCACTTACGGCGAAGTGAGTCTGCAAAACGCCCACCCCTTCACCCGCGAACTCTGGGGCCGCCATTGGGTATTTGCCCACAACGGCGACCTGCATGGCTACCAGCCCACGCTGCACAGCCACTTCCACCCCGTGGGCAGCACCGACAGCGAGCAGGCCTTTTGCTGGTTGATGCAGGAACTGGCCAAATCGCACGCCGGGCTGCCCAGCGTGGAAGAGCTCACTTTGACCCTGCGCGAGCTGGTGCCGCAGATCAGCAGCTTCGGCACTTTCAATTTCCTGCTCTCCAACGGCGACGCCCTGTGGGCGCACTGCAGTACCAAGCTGCACTACCTGGTACGGCAACACCCGTTTGCGCAGGCGACCCTGATGGACCGTGACTGGACGGTGAACTTCGCCGACCTCAACCACCCCGGCGACCGCGCGGCGGTGGTGGTCACCACGCCCCTGACCAACAACGAGCAATGGACCGCCTTTCTGCCCAATGAGCTCAAGGTGTTTGTCGACGGCTTGCCCCTGCCCAACGCTGCGGCTTAGAGGGCCTTCGGGAGACCCGTCCATAGAGGCGGGTAACATGGCACGGCGCGCCGGTACCGTGGTCTGTGGTGCCGGCGGATGCCACAAAACCCATTGGAGACAACACCATGCAAAGACGCCATCTCATCGCCGGCGGTTTGGCCGCTGCCGCCGCCCCGCACTGGGCCTTTTCGCAAACGCTGGAAAAACCCAAGCTCACCCTGGCCGTGGGCGGCAAAAACCTGCTGTATTACCTGCCCTTGACGGTGGCCGAACAGCTGGGT
>NZ_JBFJMY010000224.1:0-6764 GCF_041633695.1 Hydrogenophaga sp. | reverse complement strand
ATCCAGCGCGAATCGGGGCCGACCAGGTCCAGCGCTGCGAGTTGTACAAAGCTGCCTTCAAAGGCCTTGCCAATCGTCATGTACGAGCCCTTGTGGTCCAGCCCGGCCAGCCGCAGGCGGGGCACTTCGCGCAGCTCCACCGGGTAACCCCCGGGCGCAAGGGCTTGTGCGGCGGCGCGGTGGAAGACCGTGTGCCCGCCGTGCTGGCGGTACTGCAGCGGGCTCATGCCGTAAGCGGTTCGGAAGGCGCGGGCAAAAGACTGTGCGTTGGGGTAGCCGCAGCGGCGCGCGACCTGCTCCACCGGCAACTGGCTGTTGGCCAGGTAACCCGTGGCGCGGTGCAGCCGCAGCCTTCGCACCGTGACGGCGATGGTCTCGCCGTGCAGCGCGTGGTAGACGCGGTGCCAGTGGTAGGGCGAGAGGTGCGCCACCTCGGCCAGGCGGTGCAGATCCAGCGGCTCGTGCAGGTGGTCGTGCAGGTAGGCAATGACGCGGCCCAGCCGTTGCTGGTAGTCGGTCCAGCCGTGGCTCAGATTCATGCTGTGGTGCCGTGTCGCAGGCCGATCAGGATGTCGATGTCGCCATTGGCGCGGTAGCGTTCGCAGTCGGCCACAAAAGTCTTGGGCAGGTGCTGTGCTTGCCAGACCGCTTGCCACACGGCGGCCACCAGATCGAAGCGGCCCGGTGGCACAGGGAATACCGCGCGTGGCGAGACCGGCAGCACAGCGTGGTTCATGCCCGGCGGTACGGCTTGCGAGCTGGAAACCGGCGCGCCGATGATCAGCGAGTAGATGCCCTGGTTGTCGCGGCCCGCGTTTTCGAAGTGGGTGTAGACGGCGTAGACCTCGTCCGACAACTTGCCGGGAATGCGGTCGAGCACGCCTTCGCTGGTGAAGCGCTGCCAGTGCGGCGGAATGGTCTGCATGGCCTCGTCGTTGGAGGTCCTCAGTTCGATGCCCACGATGCGCAGGGCGGTGTCTTGCTGGACGATGTGCATGGAAGGCTCCTGTCGGGGGTGGTCAGAGGCCTTCAATCTAGCCGCACTGGGCTGACATTTCTTGCGGAGTTGCGCCGCACGCTCTCACAGCGCGAGTTCCCAGGTCTCACCCACCAGGTCGTGGCCGTAGCTGTGGTGCGGTTCGCTGTGCACCAGCACAAAGCCGCGCCGCGCGTAAATGGCGCGGGCGGCGGCGAGGGTGCTGTGGGTCCACAGCAGCATCTTGCGGTAGCCCTTGGCGCGCGCAAAGGCCAGACATTCGTCGGTGAGGCGTGCGCCCAGCCCCAGGCCACGCGCGGCGGGGCTCAGGATCAGCAGGCGCAACTGGGCTTCGGTTTCGCTCTTGCGCACCACGAAGACCGAGCCCACGCGTTCGCCGTCGAGCTCGGCGATCCAGCCGCGCTCCCACTGCGGATCGTGCTGGCGGATCATCTCGGCCACGATCTCGGCCACCAGGGCTTCAAATTCGCTGTTCCAGCCGTATTCGCGGGCGTAGAGCTCGCCGTGCTGTTGCACCACCCAACCCATGTCGCCAGCGCGCACATCGCGCAGCACCACCGTCTGCGAGGGTTCTTGGGCTTGTGGCTCCAGCAGCGATTGCGCGCGGGCCAAGGCCGCCACCAGTGCGTCGCGCCGCGCGGGCGCCAGTGGTTCCAGCAAACGTGCGGCTTCTTCGCGCGAACGCTGTTGCAAAGGTTCGAACGCGCTGCGGCCTTCCGGCGTGAGGCCCAGCACCTGTTGCCGTGCGTCGGCGGGCGAGGGCGTGCGCGTGATCCAGCCCGCATCGGTGAAGCGGCGCACGATGCGACTGAGGTAGCCGGCATCGAGCAGCAGCCGACGGCCGAGTTCGGTGGCGGTGCAAGGGGCGTGGTGGGCCAGCTCGTAGAGCACCCGCACCTCGGTGAGCGAGAACGCACTGCCCAGGTAGGGGTCGAGCAGGCCGGTGCGCTGGGTGTAGAAGCGGTTGAAGCCGCGCAGCGCACGGACCTGTGCAGGATCGACCTCGGTCGGGGCGGTGTTCATGCCCCCAATTTTGAACCAGTTACTTGACTATGGCAAGTAACTGGTTGGCGAAAGCATTTATTCGGGATCCTGCAGCAGCTCGCGCGCCCGCTCGACCGTCAGCGGCTTGGTCACAAAATCCTGGATCACGGGCATTTCGCTGGCCCGCTGCCGGTCTTGCGAGGCGTCGGATGAGGTCAGCATCACCACCACAAAGGTGGGCTTGTCGGCCAGCAGCGGTGTGGCTTGCCGGGCGAACTCGAACCCGTCCATCAAGGGCATGTTGATGTCGAGAAAGAGGCGGGTGGGCAGGTCGAGTGGATCTGCCTGGAGGAAAGCGAGCGCGTCGGCGCCACACTCGAAAACCAGCACTTCACCGGTGAAGCCGGCGCGGCGGATCATGATCTCGTGGTAGACGTTGTCCGCTTCGTTGTCGTCGACCAGAACAATGCGCTCAAACGATGCCATGCTGTTATTCCATTTCTTGTGGTGGTGAGGCCTGTGCCGGTACGCGCGGCAGGCTGAGCGTGAAGCAGCTGCCTTGGCCAGGATCCGATGTCACGGATATCTGGCCGTCGTGCAATTCGGCGATGCGCCGGCAGATCGACAGACCCAGGCCGCTGCCATCGTATTCCTTGCGGGTGTGCAGCCGCTTGAACATCTCGAAGATCTGGGTGAGCTGCTCGGCTTGCATGCCAATGCCGTTGTCGTGCACATGCAGATGCACCGTGTCGCGGTCGCTGCTGGAGTTGACGCTCACGATCGGTGGCACCCCGGGACGGGTGAACTTCAGACCATTGGCGACCAGGTTCTGGAGCGCGATGCGCAGCAGCGACGCATCGCCGGACAGGCTGGGCAAGCTTTCAAAGTGGAACTGCCCGCCCGAGCGTTTGAGCGCCGAGTCCAGGTCGTTGCGCACCTGTTCGGCGAGTTGCGAAAAGTCTACGGGGCGACGTGCCACGGCGTGTTGGTCCAAGTGCAGGAAGGTGAGCAAGTCGTTCAGCAAGGACTCCATGCGTTTGCCGCCAGCGTGCACGAACTTCAGGTAGCGCCTGGCCGCCTCCGGCAAGCTCAGGGCTTCGTCGTCGACCAGCAGCGAAGAAAAGTTGTTGATGGTGTTGATGGGTTCGCGCAGATCGTGGGAAACGATGTGGATGAAACGGTCTTGCTCCAGGGTCTTGTGTTCCAGCATCGCCACCGTTTGGCGCAGTTGCTCTTCGCGCAACTTCAGGGAGTGGATGTCGTGCGCGCGCACGATCACGCCGGTGATCTGACCCAGCTCGTCGAACGAGGGCAGATAGGTGACTTCGACGTGGCACTCACCCTTGATCGGAAACTGGATGGTGGCTTCGAAGTGCACCGATTGCCCCGCCAGCGCCAGATCCAGGTGGGGCTTGGCGGTGTTGTGAAACAGTTCGGTGCCGAGCAGGTCTTCCACATTGTGGTCCACGATATCCTGCAGCGCGCGACCCCAGTAGCTCAGGTATGTCTGGTTGACGTAGCGGTAGACGTAGTCTTTGTCGATGAAGGACATCAGGTCCAGACCCGATGCGCTCAGTGCGGTGAGATGCGCGTTGCGTGTGGTCAGTTGTTCTGAATGGCGCAGAGTCTCTTTTTTGCGTATGCGTTCGTGTTCCAGCAGATTCACCACCAGACGCGAGAGCGAGCGCAGCGCTTGTTGCTGGGCCTCGGTGAGGGTGCGGGCGGTCCGGTCGATCACACACACCGTGCCCAGCGCGTAGCCGTCCTCGGTGACGATGGGAGCCCCCGCGTAAAAGCGGATGTGGGGCTCGCCCGTCACCAGTGGATTGTCGTGAAAGCGGGGATCCTGCATCGCGTCTTCCACCGTCATCAGTTCGAGCGGTGTCAGGATGGCGTGCGAGCAAAAGGCGACGTCGCGATCGGTTTCTTCCACACCCAGACCGACGCGCGACTTGAACCACTGGCGCTCCCGGTCCACCAGGGAGATCAGTGCAATGGGCGCGTCGCAAATGGCGGAGGCCAGCGCGGTGATGTCGTCAAATGCTTTGTGAGGTAGCGTGTCCAGCACGCCCAAGTCTTGCAACTGGGCAATGCGCTGGGGTTCGTTGTCGGGGAGAGGGGCAATCTGCATGAGGAAAAAAGCATGGGACGGTAACACTGGTTATCGGCCCAAAGCGCGCAATCTTGACAGCCGCCGGGAGTAGCGACTGCCTCAGCGATTAGATACCCCACATACCGCACGTCAAGCGCTAAACCGTCGGCTTTGCACAACGCCGCAGTGCGCCCAGTCCAGGCCCGCTCTGGTTTCAGACCGACATGCCACCCGATACCTCAATCACCGCGCCGTTGATGTAGCTGGCTTCGTCGCTGGCCAAAAAAGCGTAGACGTTGGCAATTTCTTCGGGCTTTCCGAGGCGCCGCAGAGGCACGCGGTGTTCCATCTCGGTGATCACTTTGTCCGGGATGGTCGAGAGTATCGGTGTGGAAATGAACCCAGGCGCGACTGCATTCACCCGCACGCCCTTCGGACCAAGTTCACGGCTCCAGGTCTTGGTGAAACCGATCACACCAAATTTGCTGGCCGCGTAATTGGTCTGGCCGAAGTTGCCGTAAATGCCGACCACCGAAGAGGCGTTCAGGATCACGCCACTGCCTTGTGCGGTCATGGTGTCGGCCACCGCTTGCGCGCAATGGAACACGCCGCGCAGGTTCACGTCGATCACGCGGTCGAATTGTTCGAGCGTCATTTTTTGCAGGCGCGCATCCTGTGTGATGCCCGCGTTGTTCACCAGCACGTCGATGCGGCCGAAGCGCTCGTTCACCTGCGCCACCACGGCGTCCACCATCTCGCGCTGGGTCACGTCCATCACAAAGCCCAGGGCCTGTGCATCCAGCGCTTCACACTGCTGCACGGCCGCGTCCACCGCCGCTTGTTTCACATCACAGACGATCACAGTGGCGCCTTCTTGTGCGAATTTGAGCGCAGTGGCCAGGCCTATGCCTTGCGCCGCACCCGTGATGATGCAGATTTTTCCTTGGAGTCGCTTCATGGTGTTGTGGGGAGAGGAGGTCAGAAAAAAAGCCGGTGCAACAAGTGCCCGACCACTGCGGCAAAGTGTAGAGGGGGCACTGCACCTCCCGCTGTCACCGGCCGTACACCCTCAAGTACCGTCGGCGTTTGCAACCGCCGGGCCTTTGTGCAGACCTTCGTCTGGCCAGACCAAGGGCCCCGCCATGTCCAGGTGGGTGAGGTAGACGCGCAGGTCGAACTCCACCTGGTGGTAATCGGGCTGCATGTGGGTGCACAGTTGGTAAAAGGCCTTGTTGTGTGCCTTTTCTTTCAGGTGGGCGAGTTCGTGCACCGTGATCATTTGCAGGAACTCGATGGGCACGGACTTGAACAACGTGGCCACGCGGATCTCGCGTTTGGCCTTGAGTTTGTTGCCTTGCACCCGCGACACGCTGGTGTGCGTGCCCAGGGCGTGGTGGATGACGTGCAGCTTGCTGTCGAAGCACACCTTGTTCAAAGGGTCGGCGCTGCGCAGGTACTCGGCCTTGAGCTCTTGCACGTAGGCGAACAGCGCGCGGTCGCTGCGGATGGTGTGGGCCGTCTGGTATTTGCGCAGCAGCATGTCGCCGAGGCGCTGCTCGTCCAGAAGGCGACGCACCTGGGCTTGCAGGTCGATGGGGTAGGCGCTGAGGTACTTCATGGCAGTCCGAAAGTATCGCCCACGTATCGCCCACCATGGCGGGTTTGTTGGCGCGACCAGTCATGGCTGGCATGATGTCGGGTTTTGCAGCTGTTTTTACTTTGCCATGACCGACCTCAAGCCCGACCTTCCCGCCAGCGACGTCCCACCCGTGGCGCAGGCCAAGCCCAACCGGAACGCAGGGCGCCGAGGCGGGCGTTCGGCGCGTGGTGGCGAATCGGCGCGGGGGCAGGGAGGTGCTGCTGCCGGGCCACGCGGGTTGCGCAGCCACCCGGTGCTGGAGCAACTGGCGGGCTGGTACCCGCAGTTGTTCGGCGCGGTGTTCCTGCCACTCAAACGCGGCATCTTTCAAGATTTGCAAGCGGCCCACCCGGTTGAGCTGGAGCGAGAAGCGCTCAAGCAGGCCATGGCCATACACACCCGTTCAACCCGCTACCTGACCGCCGTGGCCTCGGGCCTGCCGCGGCACGATTTGCAAGGCCAGCCGGTGGAGCCCATGGCGCCCGAGCACGTGCACCACGCCTTGCTGGAGGTGTTTCGCCGCCGACAAGGGCGCGGTGGCGAAGACCTGTTGCCCAAGTTGCGCAACCGCATCGTGCAGGCGTTCGAAGCCTCGGGCCTGTCGCGCGAAGCCTATGCCGAGCTGGTGCGTGGGCGCGACGAAGCCGCCAACGCCTTGCTGGACGAAGCCCTTGGCGAAGCCGCTGCGCGTGCCGCCAAGGACGAGGCCTTGCTGCGCACCTTTGAGGCCAGCGGCCAGACCTTGGAGACGTTTGCCGACATGTATGGACTGGTGCCGGGTACGGCGGCGCAGACGCTGGAGCGGGCGCGGCAGCGCCGAACCGGCACCTGATACAGATCCGCTTTCGACGCAGCCGGGCCCGTTCGGTTGGCTCACGCAGCGGCGTTGCCCGCCTGCGCCGCGCGCAACGGCTCGGCATCTCGACGCCGGCGTGCTGGTGGCGCATACTGGTGCATGGCTATTCCTCATGTGCAATCGGGACAAGTGGTGGACCTCCTCGAATTGGGAGCGCCCTTGTTGACCGAACAAACCTTTGCCTTGTTCAAATCGT
>NZ_JBFJMY010000223.1:0-6767 GCF_041633695.1 Hydrogenophaga sp. | reverse complement strand
TTCATGCTGCTGCCCATGGCCGGCATGGCCATCGGCCTGACCAACAACACGGTGGCTCAGTTCCCCCTGATGGGCGCCGAGGTGGCTTCCATCGTGCTGGCGGCGGTGGCGGTGTTTGAAACCATGGGCCCACCCCTGGTGGCCCGCGCCCTGCGCTGGACCGGTGAGGTCGAAAACGACCACGCCGACCGGGGCATGACCCAGGCCGACGCGGTGATGGAGCCGCTGCATGAGCCCGGCCACACCCGCAGCTGACCCAAACACCGGAGGCGGCGAATTCGGTCTCATCCGCCGCCACTTCCAGCGCCCAGCGACTACTCAGCCCACGGCGGTGGCGCTGGGCATTGGCGACGACTGCGCCCTGCTCCGGCCCGCGCCCGGGTACCAGCTGGCGGTGTCCAGCGACATGCTGGTGGCGGGGCGGCATTTTTTCGCCGATGTAGCCCCTCAGACCCTGGGCCACAAGGCGCTGGCGGTCAACCTGAGCGATCTGGCAGCCATGGGCGCGCGGCCGCTGGGCTTCACGTTGGCACTGGCCCTGCCCGAGCTGGACGACCCCTGGCTGGCGGCGTTTGCCCAAGGCCTGTTCGCGCTGGCCGATGCCCACGCCTGCCCACTGGTGGGCGGCGACACCACACGCGGCCCGCTCAACATCTGCATCACGGTCCTGGGCGAGGTGTTGCCGGGGCAGGCCCTGCGCCGCGACGCCGCACAAGCCGGTGACGACCTCTACCTGAGTGGTCAGGTGGGCGAAGCGCGGCTGGCGCTGGAATGCCTGCGCGGCACGCCCTGGGCCACCGAACACTGCGGACCCGAAGCCCTGGCCCGGTTGCGCGAGCGCCTGGAGCGGCCCACACCCCGGCTTGCGCTGGGCCAGGCCTTGGCGGGCGTGGCGCGGGCCGCGATCGACGTGAGCGACGGCCTGGCCAGCGACCTGGGCCACATCCTGCAAGCCTCGCGCCTGGGCGCCGAGCTGGCGCCGGACGAATGGGCGCTGGCGCCCGAGCTGCGTGCACTGCCCGAACCCCAGCGCCTGGAATGCCTGCTGAACGGTGGCGACGACTACGAACTGCTGTTCACCGCGCCCATGGCCGCGCGTTCGGCCGTGGCGGGGGCCGCAGCGGCCAGCGGCACACCGGTGCAGCGCATAGGCCGCCTGACACCGGAGCCCGGCTTGCGGCTGCGCGAGCCATCGGGTCGCCTGCGGCCCTGGACCGCCAGCGGCTGGGACCACTTCGCCTGAGCTGCGTACCCCGCTACGCGCTGGCACTCTGGCCAAACAGCGCCGCCGTGATCTCGCCCGCTTTTCGACCGTTCAAGCGCCCGGCCTCCACCCACACGAAGCGCCCTGGTGGCGCAGAAATGGTGTCGGCCCGCACCACCTCGCGCTCGGTGCGATCGTCCACCAGCAAGACCACCTGCTGCACATGGCTGGCGGCACCGAGCACGCCCAGTTCGTGCCTACAACCTTGGTTTTTCGCCTGGAAACCCCGCAAGTCCATCAGCACCACGTCTGCCTGTTGCACCAGAGCGGCCAGCGCGGCCTGCCAGGTGCTGTCGAAGCAATAACACTCGTTGACGCGGTAGCGCCCATCCGGATCGGGTCGCAGATCGAAGCCGCGCAGGCGCTCGTCCACCTGATCGGGGTGGGCGATGAAGCGGCTGGCCAGGTCGCCGTTGAGAAAGGTGAACAAGTCGTCCGGGTCCAGCGTGTAGCCGATCAAATCGGCCCCCGCGATCAGCACCGTGTTGCCGCTCAGGCGCCAACGCTCCACCACCCGGTCGAACAGCCGGGCCACCTGGGCGTCTTGCTGGAACACGCGCAGCACCAGGAGCGTGGGCGCAGGCCCGGCGGGCACCAACCAGGAACGCAAGCCCCAACTGGCCAACGGTATCCAGAGCCAGGCCAGCAGTTGCACCAGCCCGGCCAGACCGGCGCCCTGGTAGGCCGGCAAGGCGCTGGCGAACAGCACCACGAACCAGTAGGCGGCGAACAGATAGCCCAGATCGGAGAAGCTTTTTTCGCGGTAGGCGCGGGCCAGCGCCCGCCCCATGGCGTAGACCGGCCAGGCCAGCAGCATCCAGGGTGCCAGCGCCAACAGCAACAAGGTGGCGTGCACGCCCAACACGCCCACGAGCCGGATGATCCAGACCGGTGGATGTGCCGAGCCCAGCGCCAGCACCAGCAGCACAAAGACCGAGGCGGCCGAGAGCAGCAGAAAAATCGGCAACAAATAGGGCGCGACGGCGCGGATGCGGCCACTGGCCCCGATCAGCAAAGTGACCCCCATGGGAATCACCACCACACCGCCCAGCCAACCCGAGACCTGCGCCAGCGATTGCCGCTCGTTGGAGCCCCACAGCACCAGCACGGCCATGAAAACCATGTAGGCGGCAATGGCCAGCGCCACCCGGGTCCAGGACCAGCGGCGCAGCAAACCCCAGGCCATCACCATGGGCCAGGCGTAGACCAGGCCCAGCAACAGCAAACGGTTGGCGGTGATCCGGTCCACCTGGTACACCAGCAGCAGATCCAGCCACGACTGCGTGACGCCGATGAGCAGCGAGACGCCGCTCATGGCCAACAAATAGCGCCAGACGGCGCGCCGGTGGCCCGCCAGGTCCAACGGGATCGGCGCACGCGGTTCGGCTGGAGCTGTGGAGGGCCGTGTGGTGGGCGCAGGCTGCGCATCCTGGGGTGCGGTGCCGCCACGCATCAAGACCAGCATGCGGCGCCGGTACAAGCTGGCCACGATCCAGGAAACGCCCGAGGCCAGCAACACGCCCAGCAGCAACGCTGACAGGATGGCACCGGAATCGATTGGCATGGCGGCGCCAGTATGCGGCGCCCGCCGCTCCAAAACAAGCCACACCCGGTGTAGGCGCCCAGTGCCCGCCGCAGACCGCCTGGCCCGCGCCCCATAATCCCCCCATGCCCGACACCGATCCAGCCGCCGAGTTGCACGCCCCCGCAAAGTCCAACCCGGCGCCCAGGATGGTGGCGCCGATGGGGAGGCCCACGCTGGCGTTTTTGTTTGCCCACCCGGCGCATTTCATCGCCCTGGGAGCGGGCTCGGGTCTGGCGCGTTTTGCACCCGGCACGGCCGGCACGCTCTGGGCCTGGGTGGCTTTTTTGCTGCTGCAACCGGTGGTGTCCGACCTGGCTTGGGCGCTCTTGATCGGCGGCGGCACCTTGGTGGGGTGGTGGGCCTGCACCGTGACCGCCCGGCACATGGGCGTGGCCGATTCGGGCCACATCGTCTGGGACGAAGTGGTCGCCTTCTGGCTGGTGCTCTGGCTGGTCTCACCCACCGGCTTTTGGGGCCAGATGGGTGCGTTCGCCCTGTTCCGCCTGTTCGACTCGGTGAAGTTCGGCCCCATGGCCTGGGCCGACCAGCGCTTCAAAGGTTTTGGTCCGCGCGGCGGCTTTGGGATTTTGCTGGACGACTTCGCGGCCGCCTTCTGCACCTTGCTGGTGATCGCGGCCTGGCGGTATTGAAGCCCATCCCGGCGCTGCGTTACGCTGTGGTCTATGCCGCCTACCCATCCACCCACGCCTATCCCTCAGCTGGTTGAACAACTGGCCCAGGCCCTCAAGACGCGTGGCCTGATGATGGCCACGGCCGAGAGCTGCACCGGCGGGCTCATCGCCGGGGCCTGCACCGAACTCAGCGGCTCCAGCGAATGGTTTGAACGCGGGTTTGTCACCTACGCCGACGCCGCCAAAACCGAGATGCTGGACGTGCCCGCCGCCCTGATCGGCGCCCATGGCGCGGTCAGCGAAGCGGTGGCGCGGGCCATGGCAGCAGGGGCGCTGGCGCATTCGCAGGCCCAGGTGTCGGTCGCGGTGACCGGCGTGGCCGGCCCCACGGGCGGCAGCGCCGAAAAGCCGGTGGGCACGGTCTGGTTCGGTTGGGCCACACCCGAGGGCGTGTTCAGCGAACACCGGCGTTTCGACGGCGACCGTGCCGCCGTGCGCCAGGCCACCGTGGCGCATGCGCTGAGCGGCCTGCTGGCTCGGTTGCCCGTCGCCTGATTTCCCCACCAAGACTCCGCTGCCCTGGCTGGACCACATGCCCGAAGCCTTCAAAAACCTGATCAACGCCGACACCGTGGCCCACGCCGGGCGGCACCTGCAGCGCGTCTGGCCGGCCTTCGACCGGCCACGCTTTGAAAGCCTGGCCGGCACCGGTCTGGACGACCTGGAGTTCAAAGCCCGCGCCATGCAGATCGCCAACGCGCTGGAGCACACCCTGCCGCCGCGCTTCGACGCCGCGGCCCGCGTGCTGGAGCGCAGCCTGAGCCAGGCGCTGCCGCTGGACGCACAAGGCGAACCGGTGGGCTTGTCGCAAGCGCTGGCGGAAAAAGGCTTGTCGGGCTGGGTGGTCTGGGCCATGGGCGAGTTTGTGGCCCGGCGCGGCATGGACGATGTGCCGCGCGCGCTGGCCTGCCTGCACGCGCTCACGCAACGCTTTTCCGCCGAGTTCGCCATCCGCCCCTTCATCGCCCGGTACCCGGACCAGGTGTTTCCCATCCTCGCTCAGTGGACACAAGACCCCAGCGCCCACGTGCGCCGCCTGGCCAGCGAAGGCAGCCGCCCGCGCCTGCCTTGGGGCATGCGCTTGCAGAGCCTGGTGGACGACCCGGCGCCCGCCTGGCCGCTGCTGCGCGCGCTGCAAGACGACCCCAGTGCCTATGTGCGGCGCAGCGTGGCCAACCACCTCAACGACATCGCCAAGGACCACCCGGATCGGGTCGCGTCGTGGCTGGTGACCGAACTGCGCGGCGCCAGCGCCCAGCGCACCGCCTTGTTGAAACACGCGAGCCGCAGCCTCATCAAGCAGGGGCACGCAGCCACGCTGTCGGCCTGGGGCCTGCAACCGGGCTTGGTCGGCCAGGCCACCCTGAAACTCGCGCCCAGCACGGCGGCGGTGGGTGAGAGCGTGGACTTGCGCGCCACCCTGCACTCGCGCAGCGAACAAACCCAGACGCTGGTGGTGGACTACGCGGTGCACCACCAACGCGCCAACGGCAGCACCTCGCCCAAGGTGTTCAAGGGTTGGAAACTCGCGCTGGGCGCGGGCGAAAAACGCGTGCTGGACAAGCGCCACAGCCTGCGCGCGGTCACCACGCGCAAGCTCTACCCCGGCGTGCACCGGGTGGATTTGCTGGTGAACGGACAGGTGCTGGCGTCGGACCGGTTTGAGCTGCTGGGCTGAGCGTGCAGCTGCGCGTAAGGGATTGTGCGCAGGCCGCCGCGCGTGTGGTGCGTCACACCCCCGAGGCCAAACCACCACAACCGGGTGATGGCTTTGCTGCGGCCACGGCTTTCTGTGTCGCTGGCCCATCCGCCACCGCCGAAATCTCTAAGCTTGGCCGCTGATCACCCCAGGCGGTGCGGCATGGGCCGACAACGCCCATGGGGATGCCGCCACACCATGAACCTGTCCACCCTGCTCCAGTGGTTGAAAAAACCACGCGCCCCAACACCGTCGCCGCCCGCGCGCAGCGCCACGGTGGACCCGGCCGCGAACGCCGGAGCGCATGGCCTGACTCGGCAGGACATCCACGACGCGATCGCGGCCCACCTGGCCTGGCGCACGCAGTTCAACGACTGGTTATCGCAAGACGAACCGGCAGACCCGGCGTCGCTGCCCGGCCCCGAACGCTGCGGGCTGGGCCTGTGGCTGGCCCAGGCCGCGGTGCACCGGTCCCCCGGCCAACACCTGGCACTGGCCGGCCTGGCGCGGGAACACCAGCGCCTGCATGCCTGTGCCGCGCAAGCGCTGCAACACGCACGGGCGGGCCGGATGGGCCAGGCCAGCACCATGCTCAACCGGGACTTTGAACGCCACCACCGCCGCGTGATGCAATTGCTCCACAGCCTCGCGGCGCGCTGAAAACACGGCCGCGTTCAATGCAGACCGTGGCACTTCTTGAACTTTTTTCCACTGCCGCACCAGCAGGGATCGTTGCGCCCCGGGGTTTCGGTCTTGCGCACGGTCTCGATGCGCGGCCCCAGGTTGCGCCAGAGTTCGCGCAGGTCGTACACGGCCCAGATCGCGCCGCCAAACGTATTCATGCGCGCTTCGCTCACGCTGGGCGGGCCGTCTTCGGAGTGCATGGAAAATGCAGGCGGATCGGTGTCGTCGTCGGTCAGGCTCACGATCGCATCGAGCGCGTCGTTCAGCCAGCCCGCAGCCTCCTTGTCGCGTGGCGCGGCCCATTCTTCGGCCCAGTTCTCCACCACGAACATGAACCCCAAGGCCCAGACCTGGGCGAAGGCCGGCAGTTCCTGGTCGCCGATCTCGGCGCGGGCCTCGTCCGACAATTCCAGCACCGCACCACGCACGTCCATCACTTCGGGGTGGTAACAGTTTTCGTCTTCCAGCGTCTCCACCTCGGCATTCAGGGCCATCGCCACCTCGTTCCAGCGGCGCATCCACAGCTCCATGAACCGTCCGGCCTGGATGGCATCGGCAAACCGGGTCATGCCCTCTTCCGGCTCGGCCGGGGCGCCGTCGGCAGGCGCGTCCGCTTCCAGCCCGAGCAGAACCGGAAAGTACTCGCTGGGCATGATGACGCGGCGGCTGCAGACCAGCGCGGCCATGGCGCCTTCGCAAAATTCCCACTGTGGAACCTCGTCGCCACGGGTGCGCAAATCGTCCAGGATCGCGTCCAGTTCGTCGAAATCGTCGTTGTCCATGGGCTTGTTCGGGGGATCGGAAATCATGGTTTTTCAGCTCGGGGTTCTATGATGACGACCA
>NZ_JBFJMY010000222.1:0-6770 GCF_041633695.1 Hydrogenophaga sp. | reverse complement strand
GGCCGATGGCAGCTACGGCCTGTGTCTCGATTGCGGCGTGAACATACCCACCGCCCGCCTGCACGCCAGTCCCACGGCCCAACGCTGCGTCGCCTGCCAGGAAAAGACCGAGCAGGCCCAACACGGCGTACACCCCGCCACTTTCTGAAACCGTTCGCCGGTAAGGTGGTGGACGCCACCATCGTGGACCTGGTCGCCAGCGCCCAGGTGGTGCGGTCCCACACGCGCGACCCGAACCATCGGGTCTTGGGCTTTGCTATGCTGGCCACATGACCACCGATGCCCCCCCTGCAGCCGCTGCGCGCACCCTGTTCCACCTGGCGTTCCACGTCACCCACCTGGACGAAGCGCGCCGCTTCTACGGCCAGGTGCTGGGCTGCACCGAAGGTCGCAGCACGAACACCTGGGTCGATTTCGATTTTTTCGGCCACCAGCTCTCGCTGCACCTGGGCGAGCCGTTCAAGACCACGCGCACAGGCCAGGTGGGCGAGCACCTGGTGCCCATGCCGCATTTCGGCCTGATTCTGGAACTGCCGGCCTGGCAGGCGCTGGCTCAGCGGCTGCGCGACGCCCGTGTGGATTTTGTGCTGCCGCCCCAGTTGCGCTTTGAAGGCCAGCCGGGTGAACAGGCCACCATGTTTTTCTGCGATCCGTTCGGCAACCCGATCGAGATCAAAGGTTTTGCCTCGCTGGCGCAGGTGTACGCCAGCTGAAGCCCACCTTGGGCTCCAGCCCTCGCATCACGCCGCTGCAGGCGCTATTTTCTGGTCGATGGCGCCGAAAACCGATTGGCCGTCCTTGCCCTTCATTTCGATGCGGATGGTGTCGCCGTACTGCATGTACGCGGTAGAAGGCTTGCCGTCCAGAATGGTTTCAATCGCCCGCTTCTCCGCGATGCAGCTGTAGCCCTTGGGCCACTCGGTCTTGCCGTTGGCACCGGTCACGCCCTTGTTGCTCACCGTGCCGCTGCCCACAATGGAGCCGGCGCGCACATTGCGTGTCTTGCCCAGGTGGGCAATGAGCTGGCCGAAGTGGAAGGTCATCTCGGGCCCGGCTTCGCACATGCCCACCTTGCGGCCGTTCCAGCTCGACTGCAGCGTGAGGTGCACGCGCCCGCCAGCCCAGGCATCGCCCAGCTCGTCGGGCGTGACGGCCACCGGGCTGAAGGCGGTGGCGGGTTTGCCCTGGAGAAAACCGAAACCCTTGGTCAGTTCGGCCGGGATCAGGTTGCGCAGCGACACGTCGTTGACCAGCATCAGCAGCCGCACGCCGTGCAGCGCCTGATCGGGCGTCACGCCCATGGGCACATCGCCAGTCACGACGGCGATCTCGGCCTCGAAGTCGATGCCGAAGTCTTCGCTCAGCGCCACCACGTCGTCGCAAGGTCCGATGAAATCGTCGCTGCCGCCCTGGTACATCAGCGGGTCGGTGTAGAAGGTATCGGGCACTTCGCTGCTGCGCGCCGCGCGCACCAGCTCAACGTGGTTGATATAGGCCGAACCGTCGGCCCACTGGTAGGCACGCGGCAGCGGGGCCATGCATTGGGCCGGATCGAATACAAACGCGTGGCGCGCCTTGCCCTGGTTCAGCGTGACGTACAAGTCGTGCAGCTGCGGGCTGATGAAGTTCCAGTCGTCCAGCGCCTGCTGGAGCTTGTGCGCAATGCCCGTCGCATAATGAGCGGTCGAGAGGTCGCGCGAGACCACCACCAGTTGTCCATCGCGAGAGCCGTCTTTGTAAGTGGCCAGTTTCATGCATGTCTCCTGCTGCAATTCGGTGTTTCGCCGTGGTGCTCTTCCTCGCGCGCAGCCGGTCGAAACCACCGGACCGGAGCACCCAAGAAAAGCCGCACAGCACATTGATTACGAATAGTAAAACAAGTTAACCTATTCGTAAGAACCAGATTTTAGTCCAAAGCCGCGCCTGGTGCCGGCTGCGGCCCATGAACTGGAACTTGCCAGCGCGCCAACCATCCTAGCCCTGTCTACGCCATGCCTGTCGTCAAAATCCCCACCACCCCCACCGCTTTACCGGGCGCCAGCAGCCTGCGCAAGACCGCAGCTGCCAGCGACAGCAGCGACGAGTCCAGCGACCTGCGTGCCGGTATCCAGTCGGTCGAGGTGGGCTTCGAATTGCTGGCGGCCTTGTCCCATGCGCCCGGCGCCTTGATGCTGCGCGACCTGGCCGCTGCCGCTGGCATGAGCGCCGCCAAAGCACACCGCTACCTGGTCAGTTTCCAGCGCATGGGTCTGGTGGCGCAAGACCCGGTGAGCACCCGCTACGACCTCGGCCCGGCAGCGCTGCGCCTGGGACTGGCCAGCCTGAGCCGCATGGACGCGGTGCGGATGGCGCGCGAACGGGTCCAGGGCCTGCTGGATGAAACCGGCCATACCCTGGCCATCGCGGTCTGGGGCAACCAAGGCCCCACCATCGTGCACTGGGCCGAAGCACCGCAAACCGTGCCCGTCACGCTGCGACTGGGCGACGTCATGCCCTTGCTGGGTTCGGCCACCGGGCGCTGTTTTGCCGCCTTCATGGGCACGCAGGGCAACGACGCCCAGCGCCTGCTGCCCATGATGCGCGAAGAACTCGCGCACATGAAGAAGCAAACCGCCCACGGCCCCGCTGGCGACGACCGCCCACAGAACATGCAGGACGTGCAAGTGCTGCTCGACGAATGCCGCCGCCACGGCATGGCCCGCGTGGTGCACACCTTGATGCCGGGCGTGGCCGGCTTTTGCGCCCCGGTCTTCGACGCCCAGGGCCGCCTGGCGCTGGGTCTGGTGATGCTGGGCTCGATCGCCACACTGGACACCGCCTGGGACGGCGCTTCGGCCCGCGCCTTGCTGCACTGCGCCCACCGGCTCAGCGCCGATCTGGGCCACCGCGCCGAAACCTGATCGATGTTGTGAGCCGGTCCCCGTCTTTGTTGTCCGCCGCACCACGCCCCAAAACGCTGGTCTTTCTGGTGCTGGGCGTGTTGCTGGTGCACCTGGCCTTGCTCGCTGGCGAGCTGCCCGAGTGGCGCGCCGTGCCCGAGAAGCATGCGGCCGCAAGCCCCCCAAGCGAGACCTCGCAGATCACCAGCGACCCCAGCCAGGGTGTGCCAGAAAAACGTGTGAAAGCGGTGGCCGTCGGTACGCTGCGCTGGATCGAAGCGCCCCAAGCACCGCCCCCGCCGGTGGCGCAACCAGCGGTCAAGCGCGTGGCCAAGCCCCCACGCGCCCAGACACCACCACCCGCGCCGCCCGTTGAGGCCGTGGCTGCCGGCGAAGTGCAGCGCGCAGAACCCGACAACGCCACACTTCCAGAGCGCCCCGCAACAGACACCACGGTGGTGGCCGAGGACGCATCCGCACCGGCACCCGAGGCGACCGCTGCGGCCGTGCCCGATCCCGAGCGCGCCGCGCCGCTCGCACAAACGGCGGAACCCGTCACGAGCCCATCCACACCGCCACCCACCGCCGAGGCCACGTTCGAGTCCGCTTCCGAACCCATGCCCGAAGACGCATTGCTGGCCTTGGCGACCAAGCCCGCACCGGGCAAACCACGCGGCAACAGCGCAAACGCCCCGGCGCGTTCGGCACCGCTGCCGCCCGCCAAGGCACCCGCTCCCGCCCGGCTGGGCTACGACGTGAGCGGCCAGATCAAAGGCATCCACTACAGCGCCAGCGCGCAGCTCGACTGGCGGCCCAGCGGCAGCCGCTACGACGCCCAGATGGAGGTACGGGTATTTCTGCTGGGCAAACGCACCCAGACCAGCAGCGGCCTGCTCGATGCCAGCGGTTTGCACCCCGAGCGTTTTGCCGACCGCAGCCGCAGCGAAAAGGCGGCCCATTTTGAGTACGCACAAGAACGCATCCGCTTCAGCTCCAACGCGCCCGATGTGCGCCTGCAAGCCGGTGCGCAAGACCGGCTCAGCGTGTTCCTGCAACTCGCGGCCCTATTCAACGCCCGCCCCGATGCGTTCGCCACTGGCCAGAAAATTCTTTTGCAGGTGGCGGGCACCGGCGACGCCGAAGTCTGGCAGTTCGACATCGGGCCGCTGGAGGAGCTGAGCCTGCCGGTGGGCCCGCTGCGCGCCTGGCGGCTTTCGCGCAGCCCGCGCAGCGCTTACGACAGCGGTGTGGACATCTGGCTGGCGCCTGCGCTGAACCATTTACCGGTGCGCATCCGCATCACGCAGCAAAACGGCGATGTGGCCGACCAGCAATTGAACCAAATGCCTTGAACTGTGCCAAAAATGACACGCCCCTTGAATCCAAGCGGAACGGTGCCACGTATTTGTTCACAGAGCCTCCATATCTGCGTCCGTTTGCCGATATAAGGGCATTAGGAACACAGGTTTCTCACTTTCAAGGATATTCAAGTCATGCACATGCTTTACGACTCAGATGCCTTTGCCGTGGTCCACATTCTGGCCAACGCCCCGACCGAAGGCGAAGTCACGGTAGACGAAGGTCCGCAGATTCCCCGCCACGGTTTTGAGATCGTGGACAAACGCTCGGGCAAAGAGGTGTACCTCGACGGCTCCTGGGCAGAAATGTTCCAGATCCAGATCACCGCCTGGCAAAAAAACATGCCCTCGCAGGAAGAAGTGGAAGACACCTTGGAAGGCTATGCCACGCTGGCACAGATGCCGGTGGTGATGCACTGAGCAAGCAGCCACTGCTTGCCAAAAGCCCGGCCCATGCCGGGTTTTTTTATGGCCGCTCCACGGGCTTTCGGGCGTTCCACCACCGGTACAGCGGCTCCACCAGCAGCAGCACCGCCACCAGCCGACAGACCTGGAACGCTGTCACCATGGGCACTCCGAGCTGCAAGACCTTGGCTGTGATGGACATCTCTGCGATGCCACCGGGCGACGTGCCCAGCACCATGGTGGCCGGGTGCAGGCCGGTGAGTTGGGCCATCACCCAGGCAAAGCCCGCACACAACAGCATCATGGCGAAACTGGCCAGACCCACCGAAGCCAACCAACGCGGTGCCGTGTGCACAAACGCGGGGGTGAAACGCACGCCCAGACTCACACCAATGACCAGCTGGGCCGCAGCCGAGAGCCAAGGGGGAATGGCCGACCAGGCGTAACCACTGAGGGTGACCACCATGGTGACCAGCAAGGCCCCCATGAACCAGGGGTTGGCGCGGCCCATGCGCTGCATCGCCCAGGCGCCGACAAAGCTCAAGCTGCCCAACAACAGCAAACCTGGCCAGTGCACCTCGCGCACGACCGTCGACCCCAGGTCCAGCGCATGCACGCCCCAGAACTGCATGGCAAATGGGATGGTCACGGTCACCAGCAGCACCCTCAGGCTGTGCGCGGCGGCCACCAGTTCGGTTTGTGCGCCGTGGCGCTCGGCCAGCAAGGTCATCTCGGACGCGCCCCCGATGGCGCTGGCGAAGTAGGTGGTGCTGAACAACTGCCCCGGCGGCAACGCAGACAGGCGCCGGGCGTGCACCGAACGCAGCCAGACGCCAAATCCCAGGCCCAGACCCAATGCCCAGACGATGCCCAGCCCAATGGCCCACCACAACCCGACCACCAGCGCCCCCACTTCGGGCGTGAAATACAGACCCAATGCGGCGCCAATCACCCATTGACCCGCGTTGCGCACCGGTACCGCTCCGCGGGTGGGCAGGCCCAGCATGGACACCACCGAGGTGAGCAAGAGCGGACCGATCATCCAGGGAATGGGGGTGTGCAGCCAGACACACAGCCGGGCCGCGCCGTACGCCAAGACCAAGGTGAACACCACGCGACGCCAGAACGTCCAATCAACAGGGCGCAAAAAAGTCACTGGGGAAACACTTGAATAAATAAAGGATGGACACGGCGATTCGACCGTGCACGTAGTATCGGTGCATGAACTGTCACCGCGCTGTCGCCGCCACCGGTTGGGCCTTTCTGTCGCTGCTGGGCGTGCAACTGATGAGCGCCTGTGCCAGCTCAGCGAGCATCCGCGCCGCGCCGTCGAACCCGCTGGAAGCCCGGCTGGCCCCTCTACTGCCCACGCCCTTGCTGTTGTTGGGCGAACAGCACGACGCGGCCGAGCACCAGGTCTTGCAGCGCGAGGTGGTGCAGTTGCTGGCTGCGCAAGGCCGCTTGGCGGCGCTGGTCATGGAGATGGCCGAACAAGGGCGCTCATCCCAAGGTCTGACCCAGCAGGCCAGCGAGGCCCAGGTGCGCGAGGCACTGGCCTGGTCAGACAGCTGGCCCTGGAGCAGTTATGGGCCGGTGGTCATGAGCGCGGTGCGCGCTGGCGTGCCGGTGCTGGGCGGCAACCTGCCGCGACCCGCCATGCGCGCCGCGATGGCAGACGCCGAACTGGACCAGTTGCTGCCCCCCGCAGCACTGGCACAGCAGCGCCAGGACATACGCGACGGCCACTGCGGCCTGCTGCCCGAAGCGCAGATCGCACCCATGACCCGCATCCAGCTCGCGCGCGACCAAGCCATGGCCCAGACCCTGGTGCAGGCGCTGCGCGACCATGCCCAAGCCGGACAGACCGTGTTGCTGGTGGCCGGCAACGGCCATGTGCGGCGCGATCTGGGCGTGCCCCGCCACCTGCCTGTAGAGTGGCCGCACCAGGTGCTGATGGCGCTGGCCGCCGGATCGGGCGGACAGGCGGATGGTGAACAAGCGCTGCGCGCCGACGCGGTGTGGGCCCCGCCGGCGCGCCCGCCGCGCGACTACTGCGCCGAATTCGCCGCGCCTGCCAAAAAGCCCTGACACGCACGACCCGGCCAGCACAGCCGGCTCGCCATCCTGC
>NZ_JBFJMY010000221.1:0-6794 GCF_041633695.1 Hydrogenophaga sp. | reverse complement strand
GGCCCTGGTGGCGCGCCAGCCATTTGAAGCCGGGCTGATCGAAGATCTGCTGCTCGGCTGCGCCTACCCCGAAGGCGAACAAGGCGACAACCTGGCGCGTATCGTGGCCTTTCTGGCCGGTCTGCCCAGCCAGGTGGCGGGCATGACCATGAACCGCTTTTGCGGTTCGTCGATGTCGGCCATCCACGTGGCCGCCGGCAGCATCGCCACCGGTTCCGGCGAACTCTTCTTGTGCGTCGGTGTCGAGTCGATGAGCCGCGTGCCGCAGGGCGGCCTCAGCAGCTCGCCCAACCCGACGCTGCTGTCGGACTATCCCGAGGCCTACACCAGCATGGGCATGACGGCCGAGAACCTGGCACGCAGCCACGGCATCGACCGTGTCGCGCAAGAGGCATTTGCCGTGGAAAGCCAGCGCAAGGCCGCAGCCGCCTTCGAAGCCGGCGCTTTCACCGACGAGGTGGTGCCGTTGACGCTGCCCGACGGCAGCACGGTGGCGCGCGACGGCTGCCTGCGCCCTGGCACCACCGCAGCTGCGCTGGCCCAGCTCAAGACCGCCTTTCTGGCCGACGGCAGCGTGACCGCCGGCACCTCGTCACCGTTGACCGATGGTGCTTCGGCGGTGCTGGTGGCCAGCGAGGCCTTTGTGCGCCGCCACGGCTTGCAGCCGCTGGCGCAAATCCGCTCGCTGGCCGTGGCCGGTTGCCCACCCGAGATCATGGGCATCGGCCCGGTGCCGGCCACGCGCAAGGCGCTGGCGCGCGCCGGGCTGGGCGTGCAAGACCTGGAGGTGGTGGAAATCAACGAAGCCTTCTCGGCCCAGGCCATGGCCTGCCTGGCCGACCTGGAGATCGATCCTTCGCGCATCAACCGGGACGGCGGTGCCCTCGCGCTGGGCCACCCCTTGGGCGCCACCGGCGCGCGCATCACCGGCAAGGCGGCACAGCTGCTGCAACGCACCGGCGCACGCTACGCCATCGCCACCCAATGCATAGGCGGCGGCCAGGGCATTGCCACCGTGCTGGAGCGCTGCTGAAGCACAGACTAGGGCTGCGGCTGTGCGCCGCACCGCGCGCACGGCCTTTTTTGATCCACTGAGCCCCCAGCGATCCAACCCCACGCCGCCGGTGGTGGCGGGCCCTCGCGTGCGGCGGGCCACCAGGCATGTCCTCGGCGCCGGGGTGGTCGCGGTGTGGATTGATCCAGATCAAGACCGTGCGGGATAGGGCTGGCCACAATGAACCAAGCCGTCTAGCGCCGGTCCCACCGCCCAGCGATCCTGCTCACGCACCTGTTTCGCCACCGCACGATGGCCCAGCCCCACACCCCCATGTCCGCCAAAATGCCCAGCCCCCGGACGCCCGCGTCCGCCCAGCCATCCCAACCCGCCCCGCGCGACGACAGCCAGCCCTCCGCGCTGACCCAGCTGGACCGCAGCCTGCACGCCCAGCTGGCCCACCTCACCCAAGGCATCTCGCCGACATCGGTGGTGGGTGCCTATATGGACTGGTTCACCCACCTCGCGATCTCACCGGGGCGCCAGACCGAGCTGCTGTTGAAGGCGCAGCGCAAAGCCGCGCGCCTGGCTCTGCACGCGGCACACGGCCCGGACAGCTGCCACACCGCCTGCATCGATCCGCTGCCGCAAGACCGGCGTTTTGATGCACCCGAGTGGCGCCAGTGGCCGTACCACCTGATGGCCCAGGCCTTCCTGCTGAACCAGCAGTGGTGGCACAGCGCCACCAGCGACGTGCCGGGCGTGAGCGCCCACCACGAACACCTGGCCACCTTTTTCACCCGCCAGTGGCTGGACATGTGTTCGCCCTCCAACTTTCTCTGGACCAACCCCGAAGTGCTGGCCGAAACCGCCCGCAGCGGCGGCGCGAACCTGGTGCAGGGCGCGAAAAACCGGGCAGCGGACCTGCTGCGGCTGGCCAACGGCCAGCCGCCTCCGGCCATGCAAGAGTTCCGCCCCGGCCACGAAGTGGCGATCACGCCGGGCCAGGTGGTGTTTCGCAACCACCTGATCGAAGTCATCCAGTACACGCCGCAGACATCCACGGTGTTTGCGGAACCGGTGTTGATGGTGCCGTCCTGGATCATGAAGTTCTACATCCTGGACCTCTCGCCGCACAACTCGCTGGTGCGTTATCTGGTGGAGCAGGGCCACACCGTGTTCATGGTCTCGTGGCGCAACCCGGACGGGCAAGACCGCGAGCTGGGCATGGACAACTATTTGCAAGACGGCGTGATGGCCGCGCTCGATGCGGTGGGCGACATCATGCCCAAGCGGCGCGTTCAGGCACTCGGCTATTGCCTGGGCGGCACCCTGCTGTCGATCGCGGCGGCCGCCTTGGCCCGCGACGGCGACGAGCGCCTGAAATCCGTCACCCTGCTGGCTTCCGAGCTCGACTTCACGGAACCGGGCGAGCTCGGCCTGTTCATCGACGAAAGCCAGCTCGCCTACCTCGACGATGTGATGGGCGAAAAGGGCTACCTCGACGGCAAGCAGATGGCCGGCGCCTTCGCCATGCTCAACTCGCGCGATCTGGTGTGGTCGCGCATGGAGCACGAATACCTGATGGGGCGTCCGCTGCCGGTCAGCGACCTGATCGCCTGGAACGCCGACGCCACCCGCATGCCCATGCGCCAGCACCACGAATACCTGCACCAGCTGTACCTGCACAACGACCTGGCCGAAGGGCGCTACCGGGTCGGTGGGCGGCCAGTGGCCTTGACGGACATCCGCGTACCCGTGTTTGCCCTGGGCACCCAGCGCGACACGGTCTCGCCCTGGCATTCGGTTTACAAGATCCACCTGCTGACCGACACCGAACTCACCTTCTGCCTCACCAGCGGCGGCCACAACGTGGGCGTGGTCAACCCGCCCGAACCCGGCGTGCCACGCAGCTACCAGATCGCCCAGCACGCCGCCAGCGACCGCTACCAGGACCCCGAAGCCTGGGCTGCCACCGCCCCCGCGCACCCCGGTTCGTGGTGGCCAGCGTGGACACAGTGGCTGCGCCACCAGAGCGGGCGCCGTGTGGCGCCACCGGCCTTGGGCGGCGCAGCGGCGACCCACCTGGGCGATGCGCCCGGCCGATACGTGTTGATGACATGAGGACCGGAACATGAACACCGGCACCTTGACCACCACCCTGCCCAGCCTGCATGGCAAAAAGGGGCTGATCGTGGGCATCGCCAACCAGCACAGCATCGCCTTCGGTTGCGCCCAGGCCATGCGCGCCCAAGGCGCCACGCTGGCGCTGACCTACTTGAACGAGAAAGCCCAAGCGCATGTGCAGCCCTTGGCCGAACAGCTGGAGGCCGACATCTTCGCGCCGCTGGACGTGCAACAGCCCGAACAGCTCGACGCGCTGTTCGCCCAGATCCGGCAGCGCTGGGGTCGGCTCGACTTCGTGCTGCACGCCATTGCCTACGCGCCTGCGGCCGATCTGCACGGGCGCCTGGTGGACAGCAGCGCAGCGGGCTTCGCCCAGGCCATGGACATTTCCTGCCACTCGTTCCTGCGCATGGCGCGGCTGGCCGAACCGCTGATGAGCGAGGGCGGTGCCCTGGTCACCATGAGCTACTACGGCGCGCAAAAGGTGATCGCCAATTACGGCCTCATGGGGCCGGTGAAAGCCGCCCTCGAAGCCACGGTGCGCTACCTGGCGGCCGAGCTCGGCCCGGCCGGCATTCGGGTGCACGCGGTCTCGCCGGGGCCGATCCGCACGCGCGCCGCTTCTGGCATCGGCGCGTTTGAGCAGTTGCTCGATCGCGCCGCGCAACGCGCACCCGCACACCAGCTCGTCACGATCGAAGACGTGGGCGCCGTCACCGCCCTGCTGTGCAGCGACGCGGCGCGCGCCATGACCGGCAACGTCACCTTCGTCGACGCCGGCTACCACGTGATGGGATAAGCACACATGTCCACTCTCCTGCCCACCCATTGGTCCGACACCGGCTCCGACGACTTTCTGGACAACCACCCGTTCGACGAAATCCAGGTGGGCGACTCGGCCAGCCTGGTGCGCGCCGTGACCAACCGGGACATCCAGCTCTTCGCCGCCGTCTCGGGCGACGTCAACCCCGCGCACGTCGACGCGCTGTACGCCAAGAGCAGCCGCTTCCACGGCATCATTGCCCACGGCATGCTCGGCGCGTCGCTGATTTCCACCTTGCTGGGCACCCGCTTCCCCGGCCCGGGCACGATCTACCTCGGGCAAACGCTCAAGTTCCATGCGCCGGTGCACATCGGCGACACCTTGACCATCACGGTCACCGTAAAGACCAGGGACGCCGCCCACCACCGGCTGCTGCTGGACGCCCGGTGCAGCAACCAGGACGGTGTGGACGTCATCACCGGCGAGGCCGAGGTCATGGCCCCGACCGAAAAACTGCGCATACGCCGCACCGACTTGCCCGAGGCCTTGCTTGCCGACAAGAACCTGCGCTACGACCAGTTGCTGGCGGCGGCCTCGGCTTACAAGCCGATCCGCATGGGCGTGGTGCATCCCTGCAGCACGGAAGCGCTGACCGGCGCGGTCGACGCGGCCCGCCTGGGCCTGATCGAGGCGGTGCTGATCGGCCCGGTCGCCAAGATCCGCAGCCTGGCAGAGGCCCACCAGCTGGACCTGAGCGGCCTGGAAGTGGTGGATGTGCCGCACAGCCATGCCGCAGCGGCCAAGGCGGTGGCCATGGTGCGGGCGGGCGAACTGGCGGCCTTGATGAAGGGCAGCCTGCACAGCGACGAGCTGCTCTCGCAGGTGGTGAACGCACAGACCGGTCTGCGCACCGGGCGCCGCATGAGCCATGTGTTCGTGCTCGACGTGCCGCGCTACCCCAAGCCGCTGCTGATCACCGACGCGGCGATCAACGTGTCGCCCGACTTCGACGCCAAGGTCGACATCGTGCAGAACGCGATCGATCTGGCCCACGCGCTGGGTGTGCCCTGCCCCAAGGTGGCGGTGCTGTCGGCGGTGGAAACCGTGACCGCCAAACTGCGCTCGGCCATGGACGCCGCCGCCCTGTCCAAAATGGCCGACCGGGGCCAGATCACCGGTGGCCTGGTGGACGGCCCGCTGGCCTTCGACAACGCCGTGTCCATGGCCGCGGCCCAGACCAAGGGCATCCGCTCCGAGGTCGCGGGCGATGCCGACATCCTGGTCGTGCCCGATCTGGAGTCCGGCAACATGCTGGCCAAGCAGCTCGAATACCTGGGCGATGCGCAGGCCGCCGGTATCGTGATGGGCGCCAGCGTGCCCATCGTGCTGACCAGCCGGGCCGACTCCGCCCATTCCCGCATCGCCTCGTGCGCCATCGCGGTGTTGTGCGCCGCCGACCGCAGCAAAGCCTCATCATGAACAGCGTCACCCTGGTGCTGAACGCGGGCTCCTCCAACGTCAAGTTCGCGGCCTTTGCCCGCAGCGCGCCCATCCCGGGCCGCCCGAACACCCTGTTGGCACCGCCCGAGCGCTTGCTGCACGGCGTGCTCGACGGCGTGGGCGACAAAGCCCGGCTGCAGGCCTGGGACCGGAACGGCGCTGCGCTCTCGGGCGAGCAACTGCCGCCATCGCCCGACACGCCACAAGGCCATGCACAAACGTTCCAGCACCTGTTCGGCTGGTTGGAACGGCAGTTGCCGGGCCAGCACCTGCACGGCGTGGCGCACCGGGTGGTGCATGGGGGCGAACACTTCACGCAAGCCATGCGCGTCACGCCCGAACTGCTCACGCAGCTCGACGCATTGAGCCCGCTGGCACCGCTGCACCAGCCGCACAACCTGGCGGCGATCCGGGTGGTCGCGGCACTGGCGCCGCAGCTGCCGCAGGTCGTCTGTTTCGACACCGCCTTCCACGCCAAACAGCCCTGGGTCATGCAGGCCTACGCGCTGCCCGCCCACATCCGCGAAGCCGGTGTGCGGCGCTACGGCTTTCACGGCATCTCTTACGAATACATCGCAAGCGTCCTGCCCGCGCACCTGGGTGAACAGGCCGATGGCCGCGTGGTCGTGGCCCACCTGGGCAACGGCGCGAGCATGTGCGCCATGCGGCAGCGCCAAAGCGTGGCCACCACCATGGGCTTCACCGCGCTCGATGGCCTGATGATGGGCACCCGCTGCGGCAACCTGGATCCGGGCGTGGTGCTGTACCTGATCCAGAGCCTGGGCATGACGCCGCCCGAGGTGGAGGCGCTGCTGTACCGGTCCAGCGGCTTGTTGGGGGTGTCGGGCATTTCGGGCGACATGCGGGTGCTGCAAGACAGCGCCGACCCGCGCGCGGCGGCGGCCATCGACCTGTTCGTGGCGCGCATCGCGCGCGAGCTCGGGGGGTTGGCTGCCACGCTGGGGGGGCTGGACGCACTGGTGTTCACCGCCGGTATCGGCGAGCACAGCGCGGCGATCCGCAGCCGGGTCTGCCACGACGCCGCCTGGCTGGGGGTCGAGATCGACGAGGCGGCCAACCAAGCCGTGCACCAGACGGGCCAGACCCGCATCAGCACCGCGCGCAGCCGCGTCAGCGCCTGGGTGATCCCGACCAACGAGGAGCGCGTACTGGCCGAACACGCGCAGGCCTTGCTGCTCGGCGAGGAGATGCGCACATGACACAGCGCAGCGGCACGGTGACGGCGGTGCGCGGCAGCGTCGTCGATGTGCGTTTTGAAGCCGATCTGCCCGCCATCCGCACGCTGCTGCGCGCCGGCGCACACGAGCAGGTGGCGCTCGAAGTCATGGCCCAGCTCGACGCGCAGCGCGTGCGCTGCATCGCACTCACCGCCACCCACGGACTGGCGCG
>NZ_JBFJMY010000220.1:0-6797 GCF_041633695.1 Hydrogenophaga sp. | reverse complement strand
GCCTCTGCGCCTTTGCGCCCCAGGCCCCGCAGGCGGCTGCGCGGGAAATCGAGCGCAGCGTGAACCGCCTCGGGCTCAAGGGCGCGCTGGTGAATTCACACACCCAGGGCCGCTACCTCGACGACCCCGAGTACTGGCCCATCTTTGAGGCATGCGAAGCGCTGGACGTCCCTTTGTACATACACCCCAACACGCCGTCGCCGCAAATGATCCAGCCGTTCTTGACGCGCTGCCTGGACGCGGCCATCTACGGCTTCCAGGTGGAAACCGGTCTCCACGTTTTGCGCCTGATCCTGAGCGGCCTGTTCGACCGCTTTCCCAAACTCCAGATCGTATTGGGCCACCTCGGCGAGGGCCTGCCCTTCTGGCTGTACCGCATCGACTTCATGCACGCCGGCATCGTGCGCGCCGACCGCAGCCCTGGCGCACAAGCGCTCAAGCGCCGCCCTAGCGACTACCTGCGAGAGAACTTCCACTTCACCAGCAGCGGCATGCCCTGGGAGCCGGCGGTGAGCTTCGTGCAGCAGACCATGGGCCATGATCGGGTGATGTATGCCATGGACTACCCGTACCAATACGTGGCCGAAGAGGTCCGCGCCATGGACCAATTGCCGCTCACGCTGGAACAGAAACGGCAGTTCTTCCAGACCAACGCCGAGCGGCTTTTCAAGCTCTAGGCCGTCCATTCAAAACCACCGAGGAGACACCACATGAACCCCAACCACCATCACCCCCGCCGCACCCTGCTCGCGCTGGGCTGCGCCACACTGGTCGCGGCCGCTACCGCGTGGCCGCTGCAAGCCGCAGCACAGAGCTGGCCGGCCAAGCCCATCCGTCTGGTGGTCACTTTTCCTTCGGGCGGCAGCAGCGACGCCGCCGCCCGCATCGTCGCCCCGCGCCTGGCCGAGCGGCTGGGCCAGCCGGTGGTGGTGGACAACCGGCCGGGCGCCGGTGGCGGCATCGGGCTGGATCTGGTCGCCAAGTCCGCACCCGATGGCTACACCATCGTCTTGGCGTCTGCTGGCGGCCTGACCGCCAACCCATCGCTGTACAAAAATCTGCCCTACAACCCGACGCGCGACTTCGCGCCCATCACGCTGTTCGGTACCAGCCCGTTCGTGCTGCTGTCCGCAACCACGCTGGCGGCAGAAAACGTGCGCGACGTGATTGAAATGGCCCGCAAGCAACCGGGCAAGCTGAGCTATGCGTCGGGAGGCAACGGCACGGCCATGCACCTGTCCGGTGAGCTGATGAAATCCATGAGCCAAACCCGCATCTTGCACATCCCCTACCGGGGCAGCGCCCCGGCTGTGCTGGCGGTGATGACGGGTGAAACACAGCTGGCGATTGCCGACGTGGCCAGCGCGGCGGGGCAGATCAAGGCGAACCGGGTGCGCGTGCTGGGGGTGATGGGCAAACAGCGGTCGGCGCTCGCGCCCGACCTGCCCACGCTCGCCGAATCCGGCCTGCCAGGCTTCGAGTCGTCCGGCTGGTTTGCCATTCTGGCGCCGGCCGGCACGCCGCCTGCCGTCGTGTCCCGGCTCAATGCCGACATCACCGAGGTGCTGCGCTCCGCAGAAATCCGCGAACGTTTTGCCACGGCGGGGCTGGAACCGCTGCCCAGCACACCGGAAGAATTGGCCCAGCTGATGCAGAGCGAAGCCACGAAATGGGCCAAAGTGATCAAGGAATCCGGCGCCCGTATCGACTGAACGCCCAAGGCTTTCAAGACCCAAAGAGCGCGCACCCCAGGTGCGCGCTCTTTTTTCAACCGGCTTCGGTGGCCGGTTCGCCCTGCGGGCCGTGCGCCGTGCCGACCGGCACCGGGCGCGCGCCTGCCTTGTGCCTGCGCGACAGCAGGCTGTACATGGTTGGCACCACAAACAAGGTGAGCAAGGTGCCCAGGCTCATGCCACCCACAATCACCCAACCAATCTGCTGCCGGCTTTCGGCGCCGGCACCGGTGGCCAGCGCCAAGGGCATGGCGCCCAGCACCATGGCGCCGGTGGTCATGAGAATGGGGCGCAGCCGCAGTGCCGCCGAGCGCTGCACCGCCTCCAGCTTGTCCACGCCTTGCTCGCGCAACTGGTTGGCGAACTCCACGATCAGAATGCCGTGCTTGCTGATCAGGCCGACCAGCGTGATCAGTCCGATCTGGCTGAACACGTTGAGCGTGCCACCGGTGAACTTCAGCGCCAGCAAGGCGCCCAACATGGACAGCGGCACGCTCAGCAAAATGATGAAGGGGTCGACGAAGCTTTCGAACTGGGCCGACAACACCAGAAAGATGAACAGCAGCGCCAGCGCAAAAACAATCGCCAGCGAACCCGAGGCGTTGCGGAACTCGCGGCTCTGGCCGTTGAGGTTGGTGGTGTACCCCGGTGGCAACAGCTTGGCAGCGGTCTCGTCCATGAACGTCAGCGCCTCGCCCAGCGCGTAATTGGGTGCCAGGTTGGCGGTGATCGAGGCGCTGCGGCGTTGACCAAAGTGGTTGAGTTCGCGCGGCACCACCACTTCCCGCAGCGTGACCAGCGAGGCCAGCGGAATCATGGCATCGCCCCGCCCACGCACGAACAGGCGGTCGATGTCTTCGGGCGTGCTGCGGTTGCCCGACACGGTTTGCACCACCACGTCGTACTGTTCACCGTCGCGCTTGAAGCGCGTCACGATGCGCCCCCCCAGCATGGTCTCCACCGTGCGCGCCACCACGTCCACGCCCACGCCCATGTCGGCGGCGCGCTCGCGGTCCACGTCCATGCGGATCTCGGGCTTGTTCAACCGCAGGTCGGTATCCACCTGCACCAGGCCCGGGTTCTTGGCCAGTTCGTCCTGGAAGCGGCGCACGGTTTGCGACAGGTTTTGGTAACTGTCGGAGGTGACGATCACATAGTTGATGGGCCGCTCGCGAAAGCCCTGACCCAACGAAGGCGGCGTGATGGGGAAGGCGCTGATGCCGGGCAGACCCGCCAGGCGCGGCGCGATGGCGCGCGCGATGTCCTGTGTGCTGCGGTTGCGCTCTTCCCAGGGTTTGGCACGCAGAAACACATTGCCCTGGGCCACCGAAGGGTTGCCCACGTTGCTGAAAATACGGTCGAATTCGGGGTAGTCCTGACCGATGCGTTCGATCGCCTCGGCGTAACGGCGGGTGTAGGCCAAGGTGGCGCCGTCGGGCCCGTTGATCGAGGCCAGGATCACGCCCCGGTCTTCGATGGGCGCGAGTTCCTGACGCGTGGTCTGCAGCAGCCACCAGCTGCCTGCGGCGCTGGCCAACATCACACCCACCACCAACCAACGCACGCGCAAGGACCACGCCAGCAAGCGGCGATAGCCAGCGGTGATGGCCAACAGCACCGACTCCATGCCGCGGTCAAAACGCCCGGGCTTGGGGTTGTGGCGCAGCAGCTTGGAACACATCATGGGCGAGAGCGTGAGCGCCACAAAACCCGAGACCACCACCGCCCCCGCCAAGGCCAGCGCAAATTCGGCAAACAAGCGCCCCGTGCGCCCCGGCGCAAAAGCCAGCGGCGCGTAGACCGCCGCCAGAGTCAGGGTCATGGCCACCACGGCAAAGCCGACTTCGCGCGCGCCCGTGATCGCCGCCTCGAACGGCTTCATACCGGCCTCGATGTGGCGGTAGATGTTCTCCAGCACCACGATGGCGTCGTCCACCACCAGCCCAATCGCCAACACCAGGGCCAGCAGGGTCAGCGTGTTGATGCTGAAGCCGAACAAGGCCATCAGGGCAAAGGCGCCGACCAAGCTGACGGGGATGGTCACCAGCGGGATGATGGACGCGCGCAAGGTGCGCAGAAAAACAAAGATCACCAGAGCCACCAGCACCACCGCTTCGGCGATGGTGGTGTACACCGCCTTGATGGAGCGGTCGATGAACACCGAGTTGTCGTTGGCGATGTCCACCGTCACACCCGGTGGCAGGTCTTGCCGCAGCTTGTCCAGCAGCAGGCGCACCCCGGCCGACAATTCCAGCGGATTGGCGGTGGCCTGCCGAATCACCCCCAGCGACACCGCGTCGCGGCCGTTCAACCGCACCGAGGTGCGTTCGTCCTGCGGTGCCTGCACCACGCGCGCCACGTCGCCGATGCGCACCGGCTGGCCCTTGATGGTGCGGATGGTCACATCGGCAAACTGCTCCGGGGTCTGCAGGTCGGTGGCGGCGGTGACGTTGAATTCGCGCAGCGTGCTCTCGATCCGGCCGGCCGGCACCTCCAGGTTGGAGCGGCGCAGCGCGTCCTCCACGTCCTGCACCGACAGGCTATAGGCGGCCAGGCGGTCCGGGTCTATCCACAAACGCATGGCGTACTTGCGTTCGCCATACACCCGCACGTCGGCTGCGCCCGGTGCGGTCTGCAGCAAGGGTTTGGCCAGGCGGTTGGCGAAGTCGCTGAGTTCCAGCGCACTGTGGGTGTCCGACGTCAGTGCCAGCCAGATCACAGGGAAAGCATCGGCTTCCACCTTGGCGATCACCGGTTCATCGATGCCCTGGGGCAGGCGCTGGCGCACCCGGCTCACCTTGTCGCGCACGTCGGCGGCGGCAGAGTCTGGGTCGCGCTCCAGCTGGAAGCGCACCGTGATCTGGCTTTGCTCCTGGCGGCTGATCGAACTGATCACGTCCACCCCTTCGATGCCGGCCAGCGAGTCTTCCAGTGTCTTGGTGACCTGGGACTCGACGACTTCGCTCGATGCACCGACAAAGCGGGTCGAGACGGTCACATTGGGCTCGTCGATCTTGGGGTACTCGCGCACCGTCAAGCCGTTGAAGGCGACCAGCCCCACCAGCAGGATCAACAGAGACAACACGGTGGCGAACACTGGGCGCCGGATCGCAATTTCAGGCAGTTGCATGTGCGTGGCTCCGCAACAGAATGGGAAGGATCTTCAGCGGGCGCTCGGCGTGGCTTTTTCGGCCTTGTCGGCTTTGTCAGCTGGCTCCGCCTGACCAGGCTTTGGCGGTTTGCCCGCGCCCTTCTGGCCGGCGGGTTTGCTCATGTCCACCACGCGCACCGCCGTGCCGTCGCGCTGCAAACGCTGCTGCCCGGCCAGCACCACGGTATCGCCTTCGGACAAACCGCTGAGCACCTGCACATCCGAGCCGCGCCGCACCCCGAGTTGCACTTCCGTGCGGCGCGACAAGCGCTTCTTCGCGTCGCCCTCGCCCTGCTCTTCCAGCAGAAAAACGAATTGTTTGCCGCCCTGCGGCACGATGGCCTCTTCGGGCACCACCAGCGCGGCCTCGTTGACCGAGAACACAATAAGCACGCGCGCGAACATGCCCGGTCGCAACTCAGCACTTTTGACCGACGGCAGCACCGCGCGCACCGCCACCGAGCGCCCGTTGGCGTCCAGCAGCGGGTCGATGGCTTTCACCTGGGCTCTGAAGTTTTGTCCCGGCAAGGCGTCGAGCTGCACCTGCACCGTTTGGCCGGGCGCGATGCGCGTCTGGTAGCGCTCGGGCAGACGGAAGTCCACCGTCAGCGCCGAAGTGTCTTCCAGGTTCACCAGATCGGCACCGTCCTTGACGTATTCACCCAGGTTGACACTGCGGATGCCCACGGTGCCGTCGAACGGCGCGAGTATGCGCATGCGCGAGAGCCGGGCCTGCGCCAACGCCACCTGGGCCTCGGCCACCTGCAGATTGGCCTGGCTTTCATCGACCACGCGCTGGGCCACAAAGTTTTCAGCCACCAGTTCCTGGTTGCGTTTGAGGTTGGCGCGCGCAATCGACAGCTGGGCCTGCGCCTGGCTGAGCTCGGCGCGTTGCAACACATCGTCCAGAGCCACCAGCAACTGGCCTTTGCGCACCGCCGCGCCGTCGGCAAAAGCAATCTGGGCGACTCGCCCGCTGACCTCGGGCCGCAACACCACGCTCTGGCGCGAACGCAGCGTGCCCACGGCCTGGGCATCGTCCTGCAAGCGGGCGGTCTTGACCCGCGTCACCTCCACGCTCGGCGTGGGGCCTTCACCGGTGGCACGTCCGCCGCCACCGGCGCCAGGCGCCGCTGCCCTGGATTCGCCCACCGCACCGCCCGCAGGGGCCGGGACCGCACGGTGCTGCAACCACCAGGCAGCGCCCGAGGCCAAGCCGATGCCCACAACAGCCACCACCCAATACAAGCGCTTGTTCGCCATGGTTTGAATCGTTCCGGAAAAAGGAGGATCGGACGCCAGCCCAACGGGTGCCCGGACACATCAGACGAAATGTAACCGTCCAGACACCTTTCTGGTGTCAGAAGTTCCAACAATCTGCGCCTGCCCTTGTAAGCGCCACAGGCCACCAGCCCGTGTTCAGCGGGGAACGCCCCGGTTGGCCAGCGCATCGGCGCGTTCGTTGCCAGGGTCGCCTGCGTGACCCTTGACCCAATGCCATTCGATCTGGTGCACACCACCGTGCACCAGGGCATCGAGCTTTTGCCACAAATCGGCGTTCTTGACCGGCTGTTTGGCCGCCGTTTTCCAGCCCTTGGCCTTCCAGCCATGGATCCACTCGGTGATGCCTTTGCGCACGTACTCGCTGTCCAGGTACAGCGACACCTTGCACGGCCGTTTGAGCGCGGCCAGCGATTCGATCACCGCGGTCAGTTCCATGCGGTTGTTGGTGGTTTCGCGCTCACCGCCCCAGAGTTCTTTTTCGCTCGGGCCCGACTTCAAATACACCCCCCAACCGCCCGGCCCCGGGTTGCCCTTGCAGGCGCCGTCGGTGTAGATCTCGACCGTGCGCGCGCCGGCGCCGGTGGTTGGTGTGTCGGTCATGGGGTCCTGGTCGGAGCGCGGCGCCGCAG
>NZ_JBFJMY010000219.1:0-6806 GCF_041633695.1 Hydrogenophaga sp. | reverse complement strand
CGCGGCCGCGCGCTCGGTGGTGAAAATGCAGGCGCTGGCACGGCGCAGCACCCCGGCTTCGATGCGCTCCCACACCCAGCGCTGCACACGGTCGGACGGATAGCCCTGGCTCACCATCGGGTCTCTGAAATCGGCCACCCAGGGCAGCCCCGACCAGCGCGCCATTGTGCCGGCGATCGCGTGCGCGGTGGAGATCGGGTAGGTGCTCCAGAGCAGGTCTGGTCGATCGCGCCGTATCCACCGCATGCCCTGGAAAACGCCCCCGAACCACCAGGAAGACCAGCGATCGGGCAGCGCCAGGCCGCGCGGGTATTTGCCCGCGATCGACAGGTGGCGGGCGGTATCGAGGGCGAAAGCCCTGCTCACCGGGGTATCGAGCGGGATCTGGTTCACCAGGTCGTTGCGCTGCTCCACATAGGCCTTGGGGTTGGCAGACAGCACCGCCGGGGTCCAGCCCAGCGGGCCAAGGTTTTTGACAAAGTTCAGCGTGCGCAGCACCCCACTGCTCCCGGCCTGGGGCGGAAAATGGAAAGCCACCATCAGCACCTTTTTCTTGGCCGTCGGGGCCGGTGGCAACAGTTGGGGTCGGTGGAAGAAATTGCGGGTGAACTGCACATCCATCTTCAGGGAAGACGGCCCCCAAGGCGTGAAACGGGGTATCTGGAAAACCGGTGTATGGCCGTTGGCCGCGCCCCAGTCGGTGGTCAAGGCCGAACGGTAGCCCGCTCGCTGCACCATCGCCACGTGTTCGGCAGAAAAGTCGACGCCCGGTTCGCCGTTGGGATAGGCAAAGCTGCTGACCGGGCCACCGATCAAGCCTTCCAGTTGCTCGCGCGATTGGGCAATCTCCTGGTAGGCCTGCTCGCTGGTACAACGGCTCAGGATGGGATGGGTGACCGAATGCCCGCCGATGCCAAAGCCCCGGCTGTGGATGGCGCGCAAATCGTCCACCGACATGCGGGGCGCCTGCGCCGGATCGACACCCGTCAAGCTCTCCAGCTCTTGCAGCAGATCCTCTTTGGTTTGCGGCTCCTGGTACTTCAAAAAACGGTCCAGTTGCGCGACCGCGTGGCGCCGGTTCTGCGCGCCCAGCAGCGACAAACTGGGTGACGATGGCAAAGACAGCTGGAGCGCATCCAGACCGGCCGGCGCCTCGGTGATGGCGTGCAGAATGCGCTCGTTCCACATGGCCGGCCCTGTGAACTGGCCGGAGGTCACGAAAAACGTGGCGTGCAGTTGCTGGCGCTCCAGCACCGGCACCACGCCGTGCAGCCAATCCGCATAGCCGTCGTCGAAGGTGATACACGCGGCGCGATCGGGCAGGTTGCCGGCGCGCAAAGCCAGGATCGCCTCGTCCAGTGGCAAAAAACGGAACCGGCGCGATGCCTCGGTCAGCACCTTTTCAAACCCGGCCAAATCCGTTTCATCGGGCACCAAGGCGTGGGTGTTGCGCGGTACCTTGTGAAAGCCCAGCACGGTCAGCCGGCCACGCGCCAACGCGATGAAAAGAGCCTGGGGGATCATGGGTTTTCTGCCAATGGATGCCAACGCGCGTGCACAGTCCGCGTCTTGTCTGGCTTCATTTCTTGGACGCCTTGTCGGCGCGGTGCGCCAGCACGAATACGTACAACAGCAGCAAAGAAGAAAACAAAATCGAAAGATTGTTCAGCATGGCTATCCCTGTGCTTTGAATACGGAAAGGCGCCGGTACAAACCGAGGCGGAAACGGGTCTCCACCTGCTTGTACAGAATGGCCGACAAGGCGAACACCAAGGCCACATACACCACGAAGGACCCGACGCCCAACTCGGGCGACAGGAACTTGACCCAGTCCTTCACGAAATAATGCACCAGGTAAGTGGAGTACGAAATTTCCCCCAGATAGTTCGGGATGCGCCCACCAAAGGCTTTGGAGAGCAGGCTGCCTCCATCAAAAAACACGGCGATCAGCAGGGAAAAAGCCAGAGGTGCTACCCAGTAGTCGGCCAGCTGCCCGGTGGCCACCGCCAGCAGCCCCCAGGCCAGCAAGCCCAGCATCGCGTACCGAGAAATGGCGACCGAAGAATGGCGGTAGCGGATGTACCAGTAACCCAGCACCAGCCCCATCGTGAACTCGATGACGCAGCGGTACACGCCGAGGTGGCTGATGTTCGCGCCCAGCGAAGGGCTGTCCATGGAAAGATACAGGCCCGGCAAGCCGAGCAGGCACAGCGCAAAAACAAACCACAACCAGGCCCAACCGGCTTGGGCAACCCGCTTCAAGCCAAAGACCAGCAGGGGAAACAACAAATACGCCGCGAACTCGGTGCTGATCGACCAGGCGGGGATGTTCCAGGCCAGCTCATCGGTAAAGCCCCAGTTCTGGACCAGGAAGATCGACATCAGAAAATACGCAGGGTCGTAGCGCCCGTCCAGCGTGGCCGATGAAGAAGCGAACACGATGGCCAGCGGGTTCAGCAAATACATCAGCAAAATGGTGATGTGCAACGGGTAAATCCGGGCCAGCCGTTTGCCGTAGAACAACAGCATGTTCACAGGACGCAACTGCTGAAAATCGGTGTGGTAGTTCAGATAGATGACCAGGCCACTCAACACGAAAAACAAGTCCACAGCCAGAAATCCCTGGCCCACGACTTTCATGATCCAGGTGTCACCGGCCCATGCAAAGGGCTCGCGGAAATGGTAGAAAACCACCAGCCAAGCAGCCAGCCCGCGCAGGCCGGTGATGCCCCGGATGTTGCCCACCTTCATGCGCGCTGAAACCTTTGCTGCAGGTTGTACAAAGCCACCGAGAGCGCGGCCAGGTAATAGAAGTACGACTGAAAGCCCACGCCAATGAACGCACCACCGGCCAGGTACACGTACAACGTGAACAGCAGATACAGACCTGCGTCGCTCAACCAGGCGTTTTCTTTGCTCAGCACGGCGTTGCGGGCGTTGATGAAATGGCTTCTGGTTTTGAGCACGATGGCCGCGAACAACAAGAATCCGGGGAAACCCGTTTCGCCCAGGATCTCAAAATAGATGCTGTGGAAGGCCTTGGCCTCCACCACCAGCAGCGAGCCATCGGCCAGCGTCATGGTCATCTCGTTGATGCGGAACACGTCGAAACTGCCGCCCAGCGGGTGGGTCATCACATAGCCCATGGTCCAGAGCCACACCGCCACGCGGCCCATGGCCGAGCCCTCGGTGCCGTCGCCGATGGTGGACATGCGCCCGGTCCATTGGTCGCTGGCGCCGCTGAACGCGACCAGGCCCACGATGGACAACAAAATCAGGTACCGCACCTTGTTTTTGGACCGCAGAATGAGCAGCAGGCCCAACACGCCAATGCTCACCAGACCGGTGCGCGCATAGGTGCCGACCGAAGTCAGAAACGCCATGACCATGAACAGCATGAGCATCCACTTGGTCAGCCGCGGATAAGGAATGAGCGTCTGCCATTTGTAGAGATACAGGCACATGGGGATGAGGCTGATGGCGAACATGGCCAGCGTACTGCCCTCGCCATAGCCGTAGTTCACATACACCAGCCCCAGCGGCATGCCGTAACCGCCACCCGACAACAGCACCTTGGCGCCGAACGGCAGGCAGTGCGCCATGCCCGAGATCACCACGGTCCAAAGGAAAGCCTCTATGTGCACCCGGCTGCGCAAGAAGAAAGGCACCAGGCAAGAAAACAAAATGTTCTTGATGGCCCAGTTCCATTTGTCGTAAGCGGCATCCGGCACCGCTGCCCAAATCAGGGTCATGGTCATCCAGATGCCAAACAGCGCCACCAACACGGTGACGCCACGCAGCTGCACCGCATTGTCTTTGGGCAGTTTGAAAAAAGCGATGAACACGCACAAGCCCAGAATCATCGACACCGGGATGGACGGCAGTATGGAATACGCCAGCAGTTGGGGCGTGAAAATATCCACCCACACATAGCCCAGAACCAGCAGGAACGACGACTGAAAACCCAGCACCAGAATGCTGAGGTAGACCAGGGTGAGAAAAATGCCGCGCATTCAGTGCCGCCCTTGTCTCAGCCCGGACCCGCACCCAGCCGCGCAGCCGACAATCGGCTCCTTGTGATGCTCGATGCTGTTCACGCCGCGCCTTTGCCCACAATGGATTCAAACAAGCGCAATTGACCCTGGGTGGTCGCGTCCCAGGAAAAGCCTTCGGCGTGCTGGCGGGTTGCCGCCCGGCTGGGCAACTGGGCACCCAGCTGCGCCCAGGCCTGCACCAGCCCCTGGCTGCTGCGCTCCCCCATCAACACCCCGGCGCTCGGCGTGCTCACCACCTCGGGCGTGCCCCAGATGTGGCTGGCAATCACCGGTGTGCCGCAGGCCATGGCTTCGAGCAAAACGTTGGCCCAGCCTTCGCGGCTGGAACACAGGGTCAACGCGTCGGCGGCGCTGTACCACCATTTCAGCTCGGTCTGGGCCACCACGCCCACCCAATGCACCCGGTCCGTCACGCCCAATTCCTGCGCCAGCCGTTTCAGGGCGGCTTGCTCGGGGCCAGCACCCGCCACCAGCAATTGCACACCGGGCAACGAGGGCAAGGCACCGATGGCGATGTGGTGGCCTTTGCGCTCGATCAAATGGCCGACCGACAAGAGGTACACCCCATCCGGCGGCAAGCCCAGGCGCTCGCGCGCGGCTTGCCGGTCCTCGGGTACGAAGCGTTCCAGGTCCACACCGTTGCGCAGGGTGTGCAGGCGCGTCGCATCGGCGCCCAGTTGTTCCAGGCTGTCCATCAGCGCCCGGCACACGCCGATCGAACCGCTGGCACGCGCGGCGGTGTCCAGAATCAAACGCCTTGGGCGCGGGTATTGTGGGATCAGATTGAGGTCGGTGCCACGCGCGGTCACTACAAAGGGCTTGCCCAGCCAGCGGGCGAGCAGCCCCGCCGCCACCCCATCCGGGTAGTAGTAGTGCGCGTCGATGAGGTCGATGTGAAAGCCCTCGCGCTGCAGGCGGCGCACCGTGGGCAAGGCGCCCAAGGCCATGGCGTGCGGCGCCATGTTCATGCCCACCTTGGGCAGCAGCAGGTAGCGCGGGTGGTGCACCTCCAGCCCGTTGCGGTTTTCCTGGCGGGGCGTGGCGGCGAACTGCCCGTATTCACCGAACCGGGACGACTTGAAGGGAAACCAGGGCACGGGTGCCACCACCTTGGCCTGCACTTGCCCGGTCTTCACCAACTCGCGCAAACGGGTTTCGACAAAGATGCCGTGTATGGGGCGCTGGCTGCTCGGGAACAGCGACGAAAACAGCAGGATGTTCACACCAGCGCCTCGGACAAAGACACCACCCGTCCGGCGTTGCCCAGCCAGGTCAGCTGCAAACGGTCGATGGTGTCGTGTGCGCCTTGCGCCAGCCGCTCGCGCAAGCCCGCTTCGGTGCACAGCCGGGTCAGCATCTGTTCCATGCTGCCGGCCACGCTTTCGTCAAACAGCAGCGCATTGGTTTCGTGGGTCAGAATTTCCTGCAGATTGGGGGTGGCCGGGGCGATCACGGCTTTGCCCAGCACCAGGTATTCCATCAGCTTGAGCGGCGAGGCATAGGGCGTGACCGCGGGTTGCAAGGCGACGTCAAACGCCGCCACGTAGGCAGGCACCTCGTCGCGGTGCACCACCCCGGTGAACGACACCCGTTCGGCCAGCCCGAGGCGCTGTGCCTGTTGCTCCAGCGCCTGGCGCACGGGGCCGTCGCCCACCACCAGCAAGTGGGTGTGTGCCGGCGCCTGGGGCGAAGCCATCCAGTCCACGATGCGGTCCACGCCGTGCCAGTCGCGCACAAAGCCGGTGAAACCCAGCACCAGGCGCTCTTGCAGTCCCAGCCGCTGCTTGGCTTCAAGCGGCTGCGGCGCTTGTTCAAAGTGCGCCCGGTTGATGCCGTTGGGAATGACTTGTATGCGCTCGGGCGGCACGCCACGCGCCACCACATGCCCGGCCAGCACCTGGGTCACCGGCAGCACCCGATCGGCGCCGCGCCAGGCCACACCTTCGGCCCAGCGGGCCAGGCTTTGCAGCGACAAGCCGCCGCTGTGCTGCGAGCGCTCCATCACCAGGGGCGAGTTCACTTCGAGCAGCAGGGGAATGCGCAAGCGCTTTTTCACCATGAGCCCGGCCAGCAAAAACAGGTTGTAGCGCTCATACACCACATCGGGCCGGAACTCGCGCGCCGCCGCCGCCAGCTTGCGGTAGGCCAGCAGGTTGTAGGCGAATTCCATGAGTTCGTAGAGCGCTTTGGGCAGCAGGGCCTTGAGACGGTGCACCCAACCCATGTCGCCCCCCATGCGCCCGCTGTCTCCCTGCGGCCCAGAAGCCGCTTGGTCGCCAGCGGCGCCGGGCGCCACCACCCGCACCTCGTGCCCCAGCGCACGCAAAGCGCCAATCATCTCTTCGATGTGGACCGCCTGACCATCTTTGGACGCGGTGCGGTGGTGGTACAGAATCCTCATGCGCGATCAGCGCAGCGCGCCACGGGTGTCGATCACGACCTTGTCGCGGATCGTGTCGGGGTCGATCTCCTTGAACTCGTGGTGATCGACCAGCAGCAGCAAAATATCGGCGTCTTTCAACACCTTTTTGAGCGGGCTGAGCGGGAACGAAACCTTCTCGGGCTGCACATTGGGGTCGCACACCAGAATCTCGCCCGCCTGCTGGGCCATCAGCTCTTTCACAATGTCGAACGCGGGCGACTCGCGCATGTCGTCGATATCGGCCTTGAAAGTCAGACCCAGACAACCGATCACCGGCGACTTGAAGCGGGCCGCCTTGGCTTTCACTTTTTCGATCACCCAGTGCGGCT